>SLKW01000219.1 GCA_007134405.1 Paracoccaceae bacterium | reverse complement strand
GCGCGCGCAGGAAGCCGTAGGGCGCGATGTTGAAGCCGCCCTCGCCCTGCACCGGCTCGACGATCATCGCCGCGATCCGCTCGGGATCGACGGTCGAGGCCAGCATCCCCTCGAGCGTGCGCAGCGCCTCGTCCTCGCTGACGCCGTGATAGGCGTTGGGGAAGGGTGCGTGCACCACCTCGGCCGGCATGGCGCCGAAATTCTTCTTGTAAGGCATGACCTTGCCGGTCAGCGCCATGCCCAGAAGCGTGCGCCCGTGAAAGGCGCCGGTAAACGCGATCACGCCCGACCGCCCGGTATGGGCGCGCGCCATCTTGACCGCGTTCTCGACCGCCTCGGCGCCCGATGAGACCAGCATCGTTTTCTTCGCGAAATCGCCCGGCGTGATCTCGTTAAGCCGCTCGGCGAGGCGGATGTAGCTCTCGTAGGGCGCGACGTGAAAGCAGGTATGGGTGAAGGCCTGCGCCTGCTCGGCGACGGCGGACATCACCTTCGGATGGCGGTGGCCGGTGTTGTTGACGGCGATGCCCACGGCGAAATCGATGTAGCGGCGGCCGTCGGCATCCCAAAGCTCGGCATTCTCGGCGCGCACGGCATAGATGTTGCGGGTGGCGACGCCGCGCGAGACGGCGGCGGCCTTGCGGGCCTGAAGTTCGGCACTGGCGGTCATGGGGAGCTCCTTGTAGCAATCCGCGTCGAAATCCGCTTTCCTTCCTAGGGCCGCTCAATATTATGAGCAAGCGATTCCTTGCTTGCGGACGACCCGGATGAGCGGATTTCAGAACGGCGCACAGACCGCCTTCCAGACCGGCGATTTCGATGTCGGCGCCCGTCTGCGGGCGATGCGCCAGGCCGCCGGGCTGTCGCAGCGCCGCCTGGCCGAGCTTTCCGGCGTCCCCCACGGCCAGGTCGCGATGATCGAGACCAACCGCTCCAGCCCCTCGGTCGCCAGCCTGCGCAGGATTCTGGGCGGTCTGGGCGTCACGCTGGCCGAATTCTTCGAACCCGACCGCCCGGTGAGCGAGGCCATCGTCTTCCGCCAGGGCGAGTTGCGCGACCTCACCTCGCTTCTGCCCGGCGCAGCGCCGGCGCGCAGCGGCCGCATCCATCTGGGGCAGGTGGGCGACGCGCGCGCGCACAACCTGCAGATCCTCTACGAACGCTACGAGCCCGGCGCCGATACCGGCCGCTCGCGGCTCGAACACCCGGGCGCCGAGGGCGGGGTGGTGATCGCCGGCACGATCGAGCTGACCGTCGGCGAGCGGACCGAGATCCTGCACCCCGGCGACAGCTACCTGTTCAGTTCGGCCACGCCGCACCGCTTCCGCAACCCCGGCACCGAGGAGGCGATCGTCGTTTCGGCCTGCACGCCGCCCTACCTCTGAACCCGGCGGCAGGCCGGGCCCGCGGGGCGCCCCGGTCAGAGGCCCTTTGCCCGGTAGCTTGCCGCCACCCGGTCGATGGCCACGATATAGGCGGCGGTGCGCAGGTCCGGCACGTCGGCGCGCTCCTGCCAGACCTCGCGCATCGACTGGTAGGCCGTCCGCATCGTGTCATCGAGGCCCGAGCGCACCAGGGTCAGTTCGTCCGCCCCCTGCAGGTAGTGCTTCTTGAAATCGGGCGACAGCTCCCAGCCCAGCTCACGGGCGGACGACAGGCGTTCAAGCTCCTCGACCAGCATCAGCGCATGCGCCTCCTCGTTGCGGCGGTTCATCCGCCCGAAACGGATATGGCTGAGGTTCTTGACCCATTCGAAATAGCTGACCGTGACACCCCCGGCATTGGCGTACATGTCGGGAATGATGACCGTGCCCCTGGCCTTCAGGATCTCGTCGGCGCCGGCGGTGATCGGGCCGTTCGCGGCCTCGATGATCAGCGGCGCCTGGATGCGCGCGGCATTGCCCATGTGGATCACGCCTTCCAGCGCGGCGGGGATCAGGATGTCGCACTCGGCCTCCAGAAGCGCCGCGCCGTCCTGGTGATAGGTCGCGCCGGGAAAGTCGCGCACGCCGCCCATCTGGCCGATATGCTGGCGCAATTCCTCGACGTTCAGGCCGTTGTCGTTCGTAACCGCGCCATCGCGCTCGATCACGCCGACGATCAGCGCGCCGTCCTCCTCGGACAGGAACTTGGCCGCGTGATAGCCCACATTGCCAAGCCCCTGCACGATGACCCGCTTGCCGTCGAGCGAGCCCGACAGCTTCGCCACCTTCACGTCGTCGGGATGCCGGAAGAATTCGCGCAGCGCGTATTGCACGCCACGGCCCGTCGCCTCGACCCGCCCCTTGATGCCGCCCGCATTGAGCGGCTTGCCGGTCACGCAGGCGCGGGCGTTGATGTCGGTCGTGTTCATCCGGGCGTATTGGTCGGCGATCCAGGCCATCTCGCGCTCGGACGTGCCCATGTCGGGGGCAGGGACGTTCTGCGCCGGGTTGATCAGGTCGCGCTTGGCCAGCTCGTAGGCGAAGCGCCGGGTGATCTGCTCCAGCTCGTGCTCCTCGTATTGGCGCGGATCGATCCTGAGCCCGCCCTTCGATCCGCCGAACGGCGTCTCGACCAGCGCGCATTTGTAGGTCATCAGCGCCGCCAGCGCCTCGACCTCGTCCTGATGCACTTCCGAGGCATAGCGGATCCCGCCCTTGACCGGCTCCATGTGCTCGGAATGGACCGATCGGTAGCCGGTGAAGGTTTCGATCCGCCCGCGCAGCCGCACGCCGAAACGCACGGTGTAGGTGGCGTTGCAAACCCGAATCTTCTCGGCCAGGCCGGGCGACAGATCCATCAGCGCGATGGCCCGGTTGTACATGATGTCGACGCTTTCGCGAAAGCTCGGCTCGTTCTGTTTCAGCATCCTGCGCTCCCCGCACTTGTTCGGCGCCCTGCGGCGTCCTGTCGCGTAACCACCCTACCGCGTGCGCGCGGGGTTTTCAAAACGCTTCTTTTTTTGGCAGCCCGCGCGCCGGTGGTCTGCTATGCTCCGGCGCCTATGCTCCGACTCATCGGCAGTTCCCGGCAGTCGTTCCCGTATGCGTGACACTTCGGCATGAGCTGAAGGAGCATGACGCCATGACCGATCCCATCGAGACGCTCAAACGCCGCTATCCCGGCGCCGAAACCTTCAAGCTCGGCGACAACGCCGAACTCAGTGCGTGGCTCATGTCACTCGTTCGGACCGGCAGGAAGACCGCGACCTGCGGCGCGCTGCGCGACTTCGAGAACGGCGGTGCCCCCATGCCCGTGCCGGGGCGGCGGGACATCATCCTGGACTGGAACGGCGACCCGGCCTTCGTCATCGAGACGCTCGAGGTGGTGCATACCCGCTTTTGCGACGTGACCGAGGAGATGGCCCTGACCGAGGGCGAGTCCGACGACTTAGCAGGCTGGCGCGCGGGGCATCGCGAATACTACGGGCGGAACGGCGGGTATTCCTTCGACATGGAGGTCGTCTGGGAGCGCTTCGCCCTGGTCGCGGATTTGCAGCGACCGGACTGACCTTTAACACGGCGGTCCCGAACGGGCTCAGGCGCCGACCGCCTTGCGCACCATGTCGACATAGATGTCCTCGACCTGCGCCCGGCTCAGCCGCCCGCCTTCGCGGAACCATGTATTGACCCCGGTCAGCATCGCGATCAGCGCCATTGCCGCCAGCCGCGTGTCGGGCAGACGCATCAGCCCCTCGTCCTGGCCCGCCCGCAGGATCGCCTCCAGTTCGCCCTCGTACCGGCGGCGCAGGGATTCGAGCGCGGCGAAATGCTCGGGGCTGAGGTTGCGCAGCTCCATATACGACACGAAGACCGCGTCCGAGCGCGCGGCGTGAAACCGGATGTGGAACCGCGCGAAATGCTCCAGTCGCGCCACCGCGTTGCCCGTCGGCGGCTGGCTTTGCGCCCAAGCGGCGAGCAGCTCTTCCATGTGCCCGCGCATCAGGTCGAACAGAAGCCCCTGCTTGTCGCTGATGTACTGGTAAAGCGCGCCGGCCTGAACGCCCACCTCGCGCGCGATCTGGCGCATCGACACGGCGGCGTAGCCGTGGCGCGCAAACAGTTGCAGCGCCGCCGCGCGCAGGCGCGGCTCGGTGATCTCGGCGCGGGATCCGGGTTTGCGGGCCATCTCGCCAGTCTCGGCTGAACGGGCGTTCAATTCAAGCCCGAAGCCGGCGCGCAGCCGCCCTCCGCCCGCCGAAATGCCGCCGGACCCCCTCGGACGAGTCCTACGCGAGTCATACGCGAGTCCTACGTCTGTCCTACGCGTGTCATACGCTTGGTGTACGCATGTCATACGCTTTGTGACCGCCACAAATCCCGTCCGCGCCGTCTTGATCCAGCCTTCACCCACGACCCTTTCACCCGCGCTCGCGCTTCAAGGGGCGGGTCAGAAGCAGCTCCACCGCCTCCTCCAGCGTCACCCGCCCGTCAAGCAGCGCAGCCACCATAGACGTGACGGGCAGCGTGTCTTCGGGTGCCGCGGCGGCCAGCGCCCGTGCGGTCGCCACCCCCTCGACCGTGGTGCCGGCAGGCGGTGGCGTACCCGCCCCCAACGCCAGCCCGTGACGGTAGTTGCGCGACTTCTCGGAGGTGCAGGTGAGCACCAGATCGCCCAATCCAGACAGGCCATGCAGCGTCTCGCTATCGGCCCCGCGCGCCTCGGCATGGCGCGTCATCTCGGCGAAACCCCGCGTCATCAGCGCCGCCCGCGCGCTCTCGCCCAGGCCCGCGCCCACCGTCACCCCGGCGGCGATGGCGATCACGTTCTTCAGCGCCCCGCCCAGTTGCGCGCCGATCAAGTCGTCGGACAGGTAGAGCCGCAGACTGCGGGTCGAAAGCGCCTCCTGCAACTCCTCGACGCCGGACCCGGTCGCCGCCAGGGTCAACGCGGTGGGCTTGCCGACGGCAATATCCGCAGCAAAGCTCGGCCCGGTCAGGACCGCCGCCCGCGCATCGGGCAGCACATCGGCGATGACCTCAGTGGGCAAGAGCCCGGTACCCAACTCGACCCCCTTGCAGCACGCGACCAGCACGCTGCCCGAGATGGCGTTTTCATGCGTTTCCAGGACCTTGCGCAGGCTCTGCGTCGGCACGGCCAGAAACACGATCCCCCGTGCCGCTTGCCCGAAATCGGCGGTCGGATAGATACTCTCGGGCAGGTTCACGCCGGGCAGGCGGGCGGCATTCTCGCGCGCCTCGGCCATGGCCGCGACCGCCCCGGCATCGCGCGCCCAGAGCGCTACCTCACGCCCCGCCGAGGCCTGCGCCACGGCCAGCGCCGTGCCGAAGGCCCCCGCGCCGATTACCCCGATCCGTTCCGTCATTGCACGCCCCCTGCCTTGCGTATCGGACCCCGGCGCCCGGCCTGTCAAGCGCCCCTTTGCGCCGGCGGGCCGCTGCCTGTAGAACGATCCCGAAGCCGTGATCCGGAGCCTTGCCCATGGTCGATATCGCCACCCGTGTGCACAACCACAACTGGAAGATCGACCCGATCGTGCGCTCGCTGATCGACAACGATTTCTACAAGCTCCTGATGTGTCAGTCGGTATTGCGCAACAAGCCCGATACGCAGGTGACATTCAGCCTGATCAACCGCACGAAGGCCATTCGCCTGGCCGAGATCATCGACGAGGGCGAGTTGCGCGAACAACTCGACCATGTCCGCTCGCTCAGCCTTTCGCGCGGCGAAGGCACGTGGCTGAGAGGTAACACGTTCTATGGCAAGCGGCAGATGTTCCGCCCGGATTTCATGGAATGGTTCGAGAAATTGCGCCTGCCGCCCTACTACCTGGAAAAGCGCGACGGCCAGTACGAACTGACCTTCGAGGGCACCTGGCCCGAGGTCATGCTCTGGGAGATCCCCGCGCTCGCCGTCCTGATGGAGCTGCGCTCGCGCGCCGTTCTCAAGGGCATGGGCAAGTTCGAACTGCAGGTGCTCTATGCCCGCGCCATGGCCAAGCTGTGGGAAAAGATCGAACGTCTGAAGCGGATCGAGGGGCTGCGCCTCGCCGATTTCGGCACCCGCCGCCGGCATTCTTTTCTCTGGCAGGACTGGTGCGTGCAAGCGCTGGTCGAAGGTTTGGGTCCGGCCTTCGTCGGCACGTCGAACTGCCGCATCGCGCTGCGCCGCGATCTGGATGCGATCGGCACCAACGCGCATGAACTGCCGATGGTCTACGCCGCCCTCGCCGACACGGACGAGGATCTCGCCGCCGCACCCTATCGCGTACTTGCGGACTGGCACGAGGAGCATTCCGGCAACCTGCGCATCATCCTGCCCGATACATTCGGCAGCCAGGGTTTTCTCGATCGCGCGCCCGACTGGTTGAGCGGCTGGACCGGGGTGCGGGTCGATTCCGGCGACCCCGCGCGCGGTGCCGAGATCGCCATTCGCTGGTGGAAGCAGCGCGGCGAAGATCCGCGCCAGAAGCTGATCATCTTCTCCGACGGCCTTGATGTCGAAAAGATCGAGGAACTGCACGCGCAATTCTACGGTCGGGTGAAGGTCAGCTTCGGTTGGGGGACGCTTCTGACCAACGATTTCCGCGGACTGACACCGGGTAATAGGCTGGCGCCGTTCAGCCTTGTCTGCAAGGCTGCGGCCGCGGATGGCAGACCGACGGTGAAGCTTTCGGACAATCCCCGGAAGGCGATGGGGCCGACCGAGGAAATCGCGCGCTACAAACGTGTCTTCGGCGTCGGCGCGCAGGAGGAATTGGCGGTTCAGGTCTGACCTTGCATCTGTTTCAGGCCCTGCGCCGATCCCAGCCGAGGCTGATGGCCATCGCCGCCAAACCGCCGGCAACGAATCCACCCACGTGCGCCTCCCACGCGAGCTGCCAGTTCATTGCCCAGGCCGAGGCCAGGTTCGCAAGCATCAGACCCGTCGCCAGCCCGACCATGTCCCACATCCTCCGGCCCGCCTTTCGGCTGGCCCGCGCCTGCCACACCATCAGCGCCGCCGCGAGCCCGAACAATCCCGCCGAGACGCCGACCATCGGCTGACCCAGCGGGCCGACGGCCGCAAAAGCCGCGCCCCCGCCCAGACACGCGGCCAGCAGAACCACGGCCAACCCCGTCTGGCCCGCCCGCATCCGTACCGCCGCTCCAAGCGCCAGAAGGGCGATCACATTCGTCGCCAGATGCGCAAAGCCCGCATGCAGCAATGGATGGCTGAAGAACATGGTGATCGGCTGCAGCGCGAAATTTCCTTCCCAGCCGGCGCGCACGAGCCCCGCCCAGAAGCCGCCGTTGAGATACGCCAGCACCCGCCAGCGCGTGCTGCCCCAGACCCCTCGCTCAGCCCCGACCAGCGCCAGTTCCACCAGGATGCAGGTTGCCGCCAGAAGCAGGATCAGCCAGTGGCGCCGCAAACGGGCCAGAAGGCTGG
>SLKW01000032.1 GCA_007134405.1 Paracoccaceae bacterium | reverse complement strand
GGAATTCCAGGTGGGCGGGTTGGATCTGACGGTCGCGGCGATCTACATCCTCGCGGTCATGTGCATCGGGCTCTGGGTCGGGCGCAAGAAGAAGGACGCCGAGGGCTACTTCCTGGGCGGGCGCGGCGCGATCTGGCCGGTGATCGGCTTCTCGCTCATGGCGGCCAACCTTTCCGGTACATCCTATGTCGGCATCGCCGGTGCGGGCTATGGCAACGGCATCGCGGTCTGGAACTACGAATGGATCGCGGCCATCGTGCTTCTGTTCTTCGCCGTCTTCATCCTGCCCTTCTACCTGCGCGCCAAACTCTCCACGATGCCCGAGTTTCTCGAGCGCCGCTACGACCGGCGCGCGCGCAAGGTCTTTTCGGTCTTCTCGGTCTTCACGGCGATGCTGATCGACAGCGCGGGCGCGCTCTTCGCCGGGGCGCTGACGCTGAGCCTTCTCTTTCCCGACATGCCGCTCTGGTCCCTGATCGCGACCATCGCGTTCCTCGCCGGCGTTTACGTGATCCTCGGCGGCCTGCAGGCGGTGATGATCACCGACACGATCCAGGGCGTTCTACTGCTGGTCGTGGGCGCGATCATCTTCTTCCTGGTGTTCAGCGAACTCGGCTCCTGGCAGGCTGTGCAGGAGGCCGCGCCCGAAGGCGGCTTCACCGTCGCGCCCCCGGCCGATGACGACTTCTTCCCCTGGCCCGGCATCTTCACCGGCGCGCTCTGGCTCGGCTTCTACTACTGGACGACCAATCACATGGTCGTCCAGAAGGTTCTGGCCGCCAAAAGCATCGACCACGGGCGCTGGGGCGCGCTCTTTGCCGGCTTCATGCAACTGCCGTTCCTGTTCCTGCTGGTGCTGCCCGGCGTGATGGGCCGCGCGATCTACCCCGAGCTCGAGGAACAGGACCAGATCTGGCCGGCACTCGTCTTCGACTACATGCCCGTGGGCATCCGGGGCCTGGCGCTGGCGGCACTGATCGCGGCGCTCATGTCGACCATCGACTCGGTGCTCAACGGCAGCGCCTCGCTCGTCGTCAACGACTTCGTCAAGGAAAGAAAGAAGGACTGGTCCGACAAGCAGTTCCTGGTTCTCAGCCGGGTGCTCGTGGGCCTCTTCATGATCGTGGCCGCCCTCTGGGCGCCGCTGATCGGCTCGTTCGAAGGGCTTGTCGCCTACTTCCAGTCCTTCCTCGGCTACATCACCATGCCGGTCGTGGTCGTCTTCCTGGGCGGGCTTTTCTGGGCCCGTCCCGGCCGCCACGTCGCGTTCTGGACGCTGGTGATCGGCGTACCGCTCGGCCTTGCCGGGTTCCTCGCGGGCGAGGTCTTCCAGATCTGGGAGCTGCAGTTCCTTTACGGCGCCGGGATCATGTTCGCCGTGAGCCTCGCGCTCTTTTTCGGCCTCACGTTCGGCGCCGACGCGCCCGACCTGGAAAACGCCGAAGAGGTCGTCTGGACCCGCGACACCTGGCGCAAGGAAAGCGACGAGCTGGCCGGTACGCCGGCCTGGAAGAACTACCGCTACCTGGCCGCCGCGCTTTTCGTGGCAACGCTGGTGATGGTCGCCTTCCTGATCTGAGGCATCACCCCGCCGACGGCTGGCCTCTAGCGGCCCGCTGCGCCCGCGCCCCGGTCGATCCAGAGCAGCGCGAAGGCCAGCGCCACGCCCGCGCCCGCCAACGCCCAGGCCAGGGCGAAACTGCCCGTCAGGTCCAGCACCAGCCCGAAGGCCGGGGGCGCGACCACCCCGCCGATATTGGTCGCGACCATGTTGTAGCCGATCGCGCCCCCCACCTGCTGCGGCTGGGTGCTCTGCACCGTCAGCGCGATCTGCACCCCGGTCGCCGAGCAGATCGTCAGACCCAGGACCGCCGCAAGAAGCGGCGCCAGCAGAAGCGCGTTGCCGGGCGTCACCGCCATCATCGCCACAAACCCCAGGAAGGAGATGCCGGACACGACCAGCAAGGTCCGCCGCGAGTCGCGCGCCAGCACCCGGTCCGTCAGCCATCCCCAGAACATGCGCCCGCCGATGCTGCTGACATGCAGGATGCTCAGGCAGGCATTGGCCAGCGGCAGGCCGAACCCCGCCCCGACCCGCAGGAATTCGATCAGGTAGCTCCAGAGGATGAACTGCCCGCCATTGTTCAGCCCGCTGGCGAGGTTGTTGCGGGCCAGGACGGGGCTGCGTAAGAGCCGCCCGATGGCCCGCAGCTCGTCCCGCAGCGTACTGCGCGGAATGGCGCGCGACGCGCCGTCGCGCGGCAGCAGCAGGAACAGGAACGCACACAGCGCCGTGATCCCGCCGATCAGCGCGATGACCCCCTGCCAGCCCACGACCGGCGCCAGGATGGCGCTGCTGGTGCCCAGCACACCCCCCACCGGCACGCCGGTCTGCTTGATGCCCATCAGCGTCGCGCGGATGCCCGCCGGATACCAGAGGACGATGGCGCGCCCGGCGGCCGGGTTGACCAGGCTGTAGCCCGCCCCGCACAGAAGGATCCCCCCCAGCGCCACCGGCAGGCCGCCCGCGGTGGCGAAGATCCCGGCGCCCACGGCCATCACCAGGGCCGCCAGGACCAGCGACGCCCGGACCCCGATGATGTCGCTCAACCGCCCCGCGGGAATGGAAAACGACGCCATCGCCGCCGAATACGCGCTGGCGATCAGCCCGATCTCGACCGCCGACAGCCGCAGATCGGCCGCGATCAGCGGCGCGCAGGCGAGGACCGCCAGCAGATTCATCGCGCCCAGGCAATGCGCCGCGACGATCAGGCCGAAACTGGGCCAGACCGGCACCCCGCCGGCCGCCTCCGCGCTCATGCCAGCCCGTCAGGGTGGCGGCGGCCCCCCGCCCCCGGTGGCGCGCGGCGCCCGGTTGTCCCGCTCCGACCCATGCTTGCCTCGGCCCCCGCCGCTTCCGGCCGGGCGCGCCTCCATCGCTTCGGTTTCGCCGTCATGTTCGCCGCACCTTGCTGGGCGCCACCGCCAGACCCGTCGCAGGCCTCCCGCGCACACTTCGGTGTTGACGTGGCTCGGTCGCCACCGCTAACGTATCCAAAATCCAATCAGGGTCAACCTGAGGCCACGCTGCTGCCACGGGCAGCCAACACCAACGACAGGGAGTCCCCGCATGTCTCGACTGAAAGCCACCCTCAAGGCGACCGCCGCCACCACGCTTGCCGCCTCGCTCGCCTTCGCGCCCGGCCTCGCCGCGGCCAGCCCGCTGGGCAGCGACCCGATCCGGCTCGTCATCCCCTTCGGCCCCGGCGGCGGCAGCGACATCACCGCCCGCGTCCTCTCCGCCACCGCGCCCGAATTCTGCGGCCCGCGCATCGACGTCGTCAGCATGTCCGGCGCCGCCGGGCTCGAGGCCGTGAACTTCGTCCGCAACGCCGAACCCAATGGCCACACGCTTCTGGTCACCGATTACGGCCCCATCGTCACCTCGGGCTTCGTCGACGATGTCGACTGGTCGCATGACGACTGGCAGCCGGTGATGAACTTCACCGAATGGCTGCCCACCGTCTACACCCGCCCCGATCACGACATCCAGACGATCGAGGACTGGATGGAAGCCGCCGAGTCCGAGCCGGGCACCATCACCTTCGGCCATGCCTCGCCCTTGGGGATCGTGCACCTGCCGCTGATCCTGCTGGAGATGGAAACCGGGATGGAAAACGTCCACGTCCCCACCTCGGGCGGCGGCGAGACGCGCAGCATGGTCATGGGCGGCCATATCGACCTGGGCATGACGCTGCCCGCCAGCATCGCCTCCGAGGTCGCGGCGGGCGAGCTGACCGCGCTCGGCGTCTTCGCCGATGAACGCTCGCCGGCCCTGCCGGACACGCCGACCTTCAAGGAATCGGGCTACGACGTCGCGCTGCCGGCCTGGCTGATGATCTTCGCCACCTCGGACGTTCCGTCCGAGACGGTCGAATTCCTGCAGGACTGCTTCATGGAGGCGCTCGCCTCGCCCACCGCCGTGGCGATGAGCGACCGGGTCAATGCCGGGATCGAACCCCTGAACGCCGAGGATTCGGCGCGGCTCTACCAGAACACGGTCGACACGATCGGCAGCATCCTGCGCGAGATCGGCGAGATCGACTGATCGAGCAGGCGCCCTACCCCGCCAGCCCCCGGGCCGGCGGGCGCGGCGGCGCATGACAGTCGGCTGCCGGCGGTACACTCCGCCGCCGGCGGTGCCCAGCCCCTACCCCACGGACCGCGCGGGAGCGAGCGATGATCGAATCCCTTCTCGGCGGGCTCTATCTCGCCTTCAGTCCCGAAGTGATCATGTTCGTCGCGGTGGGCGTCTTCATGGGCGTCACGCTGGGCGCGATCCCCGGCCTCAGCGGCGACATGGCCATCGCCATCCTTCTGCCCATCGTCTTCTTCCTCGAACCGGCCGCGGCGCTGGGGCTGCTGACCGGCATCTACAAGGGGGGGATGTTCGGCGGCTCGATCTCGGCCATATCCTTCGGGGTGCCGGGCACACCGGGCTCGGCGGCGACCGCCATCGACGGCTACCAGGCCAAGCTCAAGGGCTATCCGAACAAGGCGCTCAACACCGCGCTTTATTCCTCGGTCATCGGCGACACGACCAGCGACTTCGTCCTGATCTTCCTCGCCCTGCCGCTGGCCATCGTCGCGCTCACCTTCGGGCCGGTCGAATTCTTCGCGCTCTACGCCTTCTCGCTGCTGCTGATCTCGGCGCTGACCAAGGGCAAGGTCGCCAAGGGCGTCGCGATGGCCGCGCTCGGCATCCTGCTGGCGATGATCGGGCGCGACCCGATCGGCGGCTCGCTGCGGCTGACCTTCGGCATCCCGGCGCTTTCGGGCGGGCTGGCGCTGATCCCCGTCCTGGTCGGCATCTTCGCGGTTTCCGAACTCATCATCCAGCTCTCGCGCGCCTGGATGGAACGCGCGCGCCGCATCGTCGACGACACCAAGCGCCAGGCCGAGTCGCTTCTGGGCGATTACGACGCCAGCAAGGACAAGCTCACCTTCCGCGAATTCCGCGCCAACATGAAAGCCACCTGGATCGGCACCACGATGGGCACGCTGATCGGCGCGCTGCCCGGCGCGGGCTCGTCGCTCGCGGCCTTCATCAGCTACGGGTTGGCGCAGCGCTTCTCGCGCAACCGCGACGACTTCGGCAAGGGCTCTCTCGAAGGCGTCGCCGCGGCCGAGGCCGGCAACAGCGCCACTTCCGGCTCCACGCTGATCCCGCTCTTCGCCTTCGGCATCCCCGGCTCGGCCACGGCGGCCTTGTTCGGCGCGGCCTTCATCCTGATGGGCATGACGCCCGGCCCCCGCCTCATCTACGACCATACCGAGGTCATCTACGCGCTCTTTCTCATCCTCATCTACGCCAACCTCATCAACCTGGCGCTCTCGCACTTCCTGCTGCCGCTCTATTCCAAGATCGCGATGATCCAGTCGCGCATCCTTCTGCCCATCGTCTGCGTGCTGGCGATCCTGGGCACTTTCGCGGCGGGCAATTCGGTGATCGATGTCTGGGTGCTCTTGTTCGCCGGGCTGCTGGGCGTCGTGCTGCGGATCTACAACTTCCCGCTCGCGCCCCTGATCCTGGGCTTCATCGTCGCCCCGGGGGCCGAGCGCGCGCTGCGCCAGGCGCTGCTCATCGGCCGGGGCGAGTGGACGCATCTGCTCTCCAGCCCCATCGCCATCGGCCTCTATGCCACCGCGGCGATCATGATCCTGACCTTCACCGTCCTCATGCGCGAGCGCAAGGATCCGACCCCACCCGCCGCCGGGAAGGAGGGCCAGGGATGAACATTCTGACCAGGGCCCTCACCCGGACGGATTTCTACACCGGCCTCGTCACCATCCTCGTCGGTGTGGTGGGGCTTCTCGACATCGCCTACGGCAACTGGCGGCCCGGCCCCGGCCTGGGGCCGCACGCCTTCCCGCAACTGGCCTATATCGCGCTGATCTGCGCCGGGCTCGGCATCTGGGTCGATGTGCTGCGCGGCAAGTCCGACGACCCGCCCTCGAACCTGCGCATCATCCTCAGCACCGGCATCGGCCTCGTGGCGGTGGGGATGGGGATGTTCTGGCTCATCGGCAAGCTGGGCTTCGTCGTCAGCGTGGCGATCACGCTCATCGGCGCCAGCTGCCTGTTGACGCGCGAGCCGCTGAAGCACTGGCCCAGCACCATCCTCGTGCCGATCATCTCCACCGCGGTCATCTGGGCGCTGTTCGTCCAGCTCATCAACATCCCCCTGCCCCGCGCGCTGCTCTTCTGACGCGGCAGACCGTCGCGCACGGCGCCTCGCCCCGCGCGCCAGCGGCGGGGCCACGCCTGCCCGCCTGCGGCAAATGTGCAGGAACCATGCAACTGGCCTTATCGCGCCCCGGAATCTGGCCCTATCGGCAATAAAGGGCGCAAATCCCGCTCCGAACCGTTGCGCAGCCACCCCCACCGACCGTTGCGCCCAAGGGGCCGTTTCGGCTCGAAACCGGCCAGAACGCCCGAAAGTGTCATACGCTTGTCATACGCTTGGTGTACGCTTGGTGTACGCTCTGTGACAGCCGGAATCCCAACGAAACAAGGCCAACGCTGCGATCCGCCCGCCGCTGCGACCAAGGCCCCCGAACGCCCCGTCAAGCTTTCGTCAACCACCCCGCCCGCGCCGTGAAAATGCTCACCCCGCGCCCGGCCAGGTGTCGTTGACGCGGTAGCCCTGCTGCCACGGATCGTCGGGGTCGAGCATCAGCTGCTTCGTCTCCGTCACCCAGGCCCGGCCCGAGATTTCCGGCACGATTGCAGGCAGTTGGCCCAAATTCGTCTCCTCCACGATCCGCCCCCGGAACCGCGACCCGATGATCGACCGCGCCGTCAGCCACTCCCCCGGCGCGATCCGCCCGCGCCTGTGCATCAACGCCAGTTGCGCCGAGACCGCCGTGCCCGTCGGCGAGCGATCCACCTTACCGGGTTCGACCACCACGGCATGCCGCACCTCCAGCCCCTCCGGCCCCGCATCTGGTGGGGTCGCAAACAGGCAGAACGAGATATGCCGCCAATCCGCATTCTCGGGATGCGCAAACCCCAGCTGCTCGGTCGCCGCCTTCGTGATCCGCGCGCCCATCTGCGCCATGTCGCGCGCCTCATGCGCCGTGATCTCGAACCCCAGCGCCGGGGCATCCACCACCACGAAACTGTCGCCCCCATAGGCCGTATCGACCCGCAGCGTGCCCAGCCCCTCGACCTCCAAATCAGCGTCGAGTTTCCCTGCAAAAGAAGGCACATTCTGCACGAAGATCCGCTGCGCCTTGCCCTCCGCGCATTCCGCCCGCACATGGATCAACCCGCCCGGCGCCTCCAGCACCAGACGGGTTTCCGGCTCCTCCATCGGCACGATCCCGG
>SLKW01000164.1 GCA_007134405.1 Paracoccaceae bacterium | reverse complement strand
GTGTGCAGCGAATTCGTGGCCACGTTGCGCGAGCGGGCGCGCAGCATCGCGTTCGTCTGCGGCGAGCGGTAGCCGGAGAGGAGGTTGTAGGGCTCGTCAACATTGAGAAGCCGGTGCGCGGCGGACATCAGGTCGATCGTGCGCGTGTCGATCCGGTGCACCTGGTTGTTGCGCCAGTCGCGGAAGAAGTGATTGATTTCCGCCAGAACCTCGGGGACGTAGTTGCCGTCCACCCAGTAGACCGCGTCCATCGTTTCCCCCGTCCGGCCGGAGTAGACCCGCAGCCGCCGAATGTCGCCGCTGCCCCGGAGGAAAGAAAACGCGTTGGCGTATGTCGGAGCGGCGGTGACAGCGGTTGCAGCGAAAATGCCCAAGAGAGCGCGCCGGGAAAACCCGGTTGTCCTGTTCCGTTCCATGATTAGTCCTGTCCCATCCCGTTCATGCTCGAATTCCTGCCTTTTTGGCCTGGCTTGTTATTGTTCCCTTGCGGGTCCGCGCACGTTCGCTGGAGCGGATCCCGAGGGCGTTTGCCAGACGCTTTTTGTCGCCTCTGATGCATTGATGCCACAAGCTTGCGGCCAGCCCAAGCCCTGAATCGCACGTAGGGGTTGTATGCGTCATGATCGGCGGGAATCTGCTGACCGAGGTTTGACATGGGGTTAACCCTGTCAGGCAAGGGAACCGAAGGGGTTTTGGGGCGTTCTCAAGCGGCTTTTAACATCTTCGTGATGTCCTGGATGCGACAGTCGCCGGGGGCAATCCGGTCGGCGCGTGCGATGGTGGTCGGTGTTGTGTAAAGCGTGCGAGTGGATGGATATGCGTGACAGGGCGGCAGGGATGCGGGCCAACCGGACGAGGCGGCGCGGCGGTCTGCGCCGGGCGCTGGAAGGGCTGGTGCTGGGGGCGGCAATCGGGCTGGCCGGCCCGGTTGCGGCGGGTCCGCTTTCGCTGGCCGGGCTGGGCGCGGCGCAGCCGTTCCCGGTCTTCGAGCAGGCCCTGGCCGAGGCCGTGGCGCAGAATCCCGCGCTCGACGCCTTTTACCGCGCCACCGAATTCGCCCCGGTCTGGACCGGCGCCGAGCATGCAGCGCGCCGGGCGGCGCTGGTCGCGGCGCTGTCGCGCGCGGCCGATCACGGCCTGCCGGCGGCGCGCTACGATCTGCCGGGGCTGCTGTCGGCCTTCGCATCGGTGGAAAGCGAGCGCGACCGCGGCCGCGCCGAGGCGCGCGCGAGCGCGGCCTTCGCGCGCTATGCGCGCGACCTGAGCAGCGGGGTCCTGGAGCCGCGCCGCATCGTCGGCCAGATCGTGCGCGAGTTGCCGCGCCCGGATATCGAGCGGCTGATGCACGATTTCACCTCGGCCGAGCCGGCCGCCTTCTTCCGCGACCTGGCCCCGCGCGCGCCGGAATACGCGCGGCTCTTGCGCGCCAAGCGCCAGCTCGAGGCGCAGATCGCGCGGGGCGGGTGGGGGCCCCTCGTGCCCGAGGCGACGCTGCGCCCCGGCGCGACGGGCGCGGGCGTGATCGCCCTGCGCAACCGCCTGATCGCCATGGGCTACATGCCGCGCGCGGCGACCGCGCGCTACGACGGGGCGCTGCAGCGCGCGGTGCAGGCCTTCCAGATCGCGCATGGTCTGGAGCCCGACGGGATCGCCGGGCCGAAGACCCTGGCCGCGGTGAATGTCGAGCCCGCCAAGCGGCGGCGCGCGATCCTCGTCGCGCTCGAACGCGAGCGGTGGCTGAACATCGAGCGCGGCGAGCGGCATATCTGGGTGAACCTCGCCGATTTTCACGCCCGGATCGTCGATCACGACCGCGTCACGCTGGAGACGCGCGCGGTCATCGGGGCGCGGCAGTCGGACATGCAGACGCCCGAATTCTCGCACAGGATGACCTATCTGGAGCTGAACCCGGACTGGACCCTGCCGCGCTCGATCGTCGCGCGCAGCTACTGGGACGGTCTGGTGCGCGGCGGGCATCGCTACCTGCAGGTGATCGACCAGAACGGCCGCGAGATTCCGCGCGAGGCGATCGACTTTTCCCGCTACACGGCGCGCAACTTCCCGTTCCGCTTGCGCCAGCCGCCGGGGCCGACCAACCCGCTGGGGCTGGTGAAGTTCATGTTCCCCAACCCCTACGCGATCTATCTGCACGACAGCCCGGCGCGGCAGCTGTTCGGCACGACGGTGCGCACCCATTCCTCGGGCTGCGTGCGGCTGAACGACCCCGAGGCCTTCGCCTACGAGTTGCTGTCGCGCCAGACCGACGATCCCGCCCAGCTTTACCAGAGCACGCTGCGCCGGGGGAATCTGCAGCGGATCTATCTGGACGAGCCGGTGCCGATCCATCTGGTCTACCGCACGGCCTTCACCTCGGTCGATGGCGAGATGAATTATCGCGACGATGTCTACGGCCGCGATGCGCGGCTTTACGAGGCATTGCGCGCCGCGGGGGTGGAATCGGACGCGGGGCGCAGCTAAATCGGGAGCGCGGCCGACGGGGTCGCGCCAGCCCGGGGGGCGTCATGCCGCATCGTTTGTCCGACATCGCCGAAGCGCTGGGCGCGCGGCTCGAGGGCCGGGGCGATCTGCTGATCGAGCGCGCCGCCGAGCCGGCCGATGCCGATGCGCAGGCCCTGGCGCTGGCGATGGCGCCGGAATACGCCGACGGTCTGGCGAAGGGCGCGGCGCGGGCGGCCGTCTTGTGGGACGGTGCTGACTGGCGGGCGCTGGGCCTGGAAGCGGCGATTTTCGTGCCGCGTCCGAGGTTCGCCATGGCCGGCATCACCCGCACGCTGGATCCGGGCCCGGAAATCGCCGCGGGCATTCACCCGAGTGCCGTGATCGACCCCGAGGCGGAGGTCGCCCCGGAGGCCGCCATTGGTCCCCTGGTGGTCATCGGCCGGGGGGCGCGGATCGGCGCCGGCGCGCGAATTGCGCCGCTTTGCCACATCGCCGAGGGGGTCGAACTGGGGGCGGGTGCGATGCTGCACGCCGGCGTCCGGATCGGCGCGCGCGTGCGGATCGGCGCGCGTTTCATCGCCCAGCCCGGCGCCGTGATCGGTGCCGACGGGTTTTCCTTCGTTACCCCCGAGAAATCCGCCGTCGAGGAGGTCCGCGAAACGCTGGGCAACCGGGGCGATGCCCAGGGCCAGTCCTGGGTCAGGATCCATTCGCTCGGCGCGGTACGGATCGGCGACGATGTCGAGATCGGCGCCAACACGACGATCGATCGCGGCACGATCCGCGACACCGAGATCGGCGCGGGAACGAAGATCGACAACCTGGTTCAGGTCGGCCACAACGCACGCATCGGCCGCGACTGCCTGATCTGCGGCCAGGCGGGGGTCGCGGGGTCCGCCCGGATCGGCGATCGGGTGGTGCTGGGCGGGCGCACGGCGGTCAGCGACCATATCACGGTCGGCGATGACGTCGTCACAGGCGGCGGGAGCGGGGTGCTGTCAGACGTTCCGGCGGGGCGCGTCCTGTTCGGAACGCCGGCCACGAAGATGGAAGCGCAGATCGAGATCTACAAGGCGCAGCGCCGGCTGCCGCGCCTGATGAAGCAATTCGCGGAACTTCAAAAAACCGTCAATGATCTGATCGGGCGGCGCGATCCACCCAAAGGCAGGTGAAGCGGCCGGTGGTCTGGCGCCACCGGCCTGCCCGGCGATGGGGCGTTATTCGGCTTCCATCCGCTCGCGCAGATCCGCCAGCGCCGCGGTGAAGCCCATCAGCGAGATCGGCACCTCGATCGGGTCCTCGATGGCGACGATGGCGGTGATGGTGATGAACGCGTTCGCGCCGCGCTGCATCGCGGTGACCTCGTCCTGGCTGAACCCGAGCCGCGCCATGCAGCCGATCACGGTGCAGACGAAGAAGGGTTCCTGCCGGGAGGCGCCATCATCGATCCGGAACGTCACGCCGGTCGGCAGGAAGGTTTCGAGAGGCGTCGTTATCGTGGCGCCTGCGGGAAAGCCGGCCTCACCCGGAAGCGCCCGGATCGAAACCTCGGCAATGGGGCCATCGTCGGTTTCGAGAAGCTGGTACATCTCGCACAATTCCGGCTCGTCGTCGCCGAACCGGCTGCACAGGATCTGCCAGTCCGCATGCGTCTCGGCGAGGTAGGTTTCTTCTTCCGGCGCATCGCTGGGCGTCATCGGAAGCGCGTCGAGCGCGGGCGCCTGCTCTTCGGTCTGTTCCTGCGCCAGCACAGCGCCGGGAAGCGCCAATGCAGTGCAAGCCAGAAGGGTGCGGAAGATGGGCGGGAATTGCATGTGTCAAGCCTCTCGCTTTGCTGCTCGCCGGGGCCTAGCATGCGGTCGTTCGAGTGTCAGCATAAAACGGCGTGAGGGGGTGCGGAGGGCGCGGGCGCAGGGACTTCATCGCCAGTCTTTACAAGCGAAAAGGGCCCGCAGACTTGGACCCTTTTCGTCGTTCTCCCTGTCGGACTGGCCGACTTATCGTTAAGGACGCTAGGCAGAATTCATGCGGGCGTCAACAAAAAAACCGCACCCGAAGGTGCGGTCAGTATGTCGAGATTTTTTATCGTCTCCGAAGCGCTTTTGGATCGAGCATTCCCTGCCTGAAGGCGGTTATCCGAACGGCACCGCGCGAATGCGACGTCGGCGCCTGGGCAGTTTTCGACCGGTTTTCCTTCACGCTTGGCGACCGTTATCAGGCAGAGTGACAAAGGAACGTTAACAAGCGGTGGCATGCCCGTCTGCCGGGGGCGTCAGCGATTCACGATCCGCGCGCTGCGAGCGCCGGAACCGGGATTGCGCGGATGTCTTGAACGCGGTTCCGGGTCAGTCCTTCAGGGCCGCGATGTCCTCGGGCATGCCGATCGAGCGGGTGCCCGCGCTGCGCGCGATACGGCGGATCATGCCGGTGAGCGCCTTGCCGGCCCCGATTTCCCAGAACGCGTCGACACCCTGGGAGGTCATCCATTCCACCGATTCACGCCAGCGAACCGCACCGGTGACCTGCTCGACCAGGAGCTTGCGGATTGTCTCGGGGTCGCTGACGGCTTCGGCGCGGACATTGGCGACCAGCGGGACGGACGGGGCCGCGATCGCGACCTCGGAGAGTGCGGCCTGCATCGCCTCCGCCGCCGGCCGCATCAGGGCGCAATGGAACGGGGCGGAAACGGGCAGCATGACCGCGCGTTTGGCGCCGCGGGCCTTGGCCAGGTCCACCGCCCGCTCGACCGCCGCGCGATGGCCCGAGACGACGACCTGCGCGGGATCGTTGTCGTTGGCGGCCTGGCAGACCTGACCCTCGGCAGCGTCGCCCGCAACGGCGGTCACGGCGGCGAAATCGAGCCCGAGGATGGCCGCCATCGCGCCCTCGCCGACGGGGACGGCCTGTTGCATGGCGCGCCCCCGGATGCGCAGGAGGCGGGCGGTGTCGGCGATGCTCAACGATCCCGCGGCCGCCAGGGCGGAATATTCGCCCAGCGAGTGGCCGGCGACGAAAGCGGCGTCGGTCACCGTGACGCCTTCGGCCTCGAGCGCGCGCATCGCGGCCATGGAGGTCGCCATGAGCGCCGGCTGCGCGTTCGCGGTGAGCGTCAGTTCCTCGGCGGTGCCTTCCCAGATCAGCGTCGAAAGCTTCTCGTCCAGGGCTTCATCGACCTCGTCGAAGACGGCGCGGGCGGCGGGGTAGGCCTCGGCCAGCGCGCGGCCCATGCCGATGCTCTGGGCCCCCTGGCCGGGGAAGACGAAGGCGCGGGTCATGGCGGTTTCCTCCTGTTGGTCGCGGTAGTGCCCGTTGTCCTAATGGTCCGCGACGGGAAAGGAAACGCCCCGCTATTCGGCGGCTTCCTGATGGCCTTCGGCCAGTGTGGCGGAGGGGGGCAGGAGGTAGTCCCGCGTGATCGGCGCTGCGTCCAGGCGCCGGCCGAGCTGCAACTGGAAGACGCACATCCTGCCGTGCCGGAAGCCCTGCTCGCAGCCGACCAGGTAGAAGCGCCACATCCGGACGAAGCGGTCGTCGTAGATTTCGCGGGCCCGATCGGCGTTGGCCATGAACCGGTCGTGCCAGCGGCGCAGCGTCAGGGCATAGTGGAGGCGCAGCACCTCGATGTCGCACGGCCAGAGCGCCTCCTTCTCGATGGCGGCCATCACCTCGGAAAGCGCCGGCGTGTAGCCGCCGGGAAAGATGTATTTCGCAAGCCACGGATTGGTCGTGCCGGGCGGCGCGGCGCGGCCGATCGTGTGGATCAGCGCCAGGCCGTCATCCTCGAGAAGCGCGTTCACCTTTCGAAAGAAGGTCCGGTAATGCGGCGTACCGACATGTTCGAACATGCCGACCGAGACGATCCGGTCGAACCGCCCCGCGACTTTGCGATAATCCATCAGTTCGAACCGGACCCGGTGGGAAAGCCCCGCCTCTGCCGCGCGGTCGCGTGCCCGCTTGAGCTGCTCTTGCGAGAGGGTGATGCCCAGCACCTCGGTCCCATGATCGCGCGCCAGGGTCAGCGCCATGCCGCCCCAGCCGCAGCCGATATCGAGAACGCGCATCCCCGGCTGCAACCGGAGCTTGGTCGCGATCAGCGCTTTCTTGGCCGCCTGCGCCTGATCGAGCGGAAGGTCGGGTTTCGGAAAATAGGCGCAGGAATACTGCCGGTCGGCATCGAGAAACAGATCGTAGAGTTCGCCCGAAAGATCGTAGTGATGCGCCACGTTGCGCCGGGACCGGGTCGAGGGATTGAACTGGGGCGCAATCCGCCAGATCTTGCGCAGCGCCTGGCGGATCGCGGCGACCGCGCCGAAGGGTTTGATGGTCTCGTTGCGGAGTGCGAGTTCCAGA
Source organism: Paracoccaceae bacterium (assembly GCA_007134405.1). Taxonomy (GTDB): domain Bacteria; phylum Pseudomonadota; class Alphaproteobacteria; order Rhodobacterales; family Rhodobacteraceae; genus Pararhodobacter. Next base: position 587 of record SLKW01000164.1, on the reverse strand, counting down.
AGGCCGTGCAGGTCGTCGTCGTCGATCAGAAGCGTGCCGTCCATATAGGATTCACCAACGGCAAGATACGGGTTCATGGCCAGACGCCGCGGGAGAGAAGGATCGCGAAGGTGAACGGTCACTTCGGGCCGGCCGGACCCATAGTCCCGGGCGATGCCGTCGGGATAGGTCAGATGCAGCGTCCCGTGGCGCAAGAACCGGCGCAGGACACCATCAAGCCAGCGGTTCCACATCGCATCCCCCCATTCGAGAAAGCATTCGGACGGAACGGCGTATGACAGGTTAGTGATTGCGGGGAAATTTGCAATCTTTACGCCGCCAGCCGTGCCCCCTTGCGCGAAGGGTCAGAGCCTGTATAAGGCCGCATTCCTGCCGCATACCCCGTATCCGGCGCAGTCTCTCGTGGGCAGAGCGCGGCAGGTGAACCGCCTGTCCTGTGAAATGCGCCCCGACAGAACTGGAGACAGCATGCCGCTTTACGAGCATGTCATGATCGCGCGTCAGGACCTGTCCAGCGCGCAGGCCGAAGGCCTGATCGACCATCTCTCGACCATCCTTTCGGACAACGGCGGCAAGGTCGTCGGCAC
>SLKW01000238.1 GCA_007134405.1 Paracoccaceae bacterium | reverse complement strand
GAGCCGGGCGCGAAGGTGATCGTGCGCTCGGCGAGGATGGCGTTGATGCGCGCCTCGCAGCGGCCGGGGGTCGGCGCCTGGGCGACGGGGTCGAGCTCTTCGTCGTAGCGCACGCGGATGGCGAAGCGGGTTTCCGGGCCCAGCCGGTCGGAGAGGACGCGCGTGACCTGATCCGAGGCATCGGGATTGCCCGACACGCCGCTGAGGTCGAACTGTTCGCTGCGCAGGATCACCTGGCCGGTGTGCAGCTCGGCCAGCGCCTCGAGGGCGGTGAGGGTGCGCACCGACCAGCCGGCGGGCAGATCGGGGTCGAGCCGCGCCTCGAGCGTCACCGAATCCGAGCCGAAGCGGGCGCGCGCGAAGGCCGCGACGGCCGAGCGGATGCGTTCGTCCGGCAGCCGGCCGGTGATCAGCACCGCGCCTTCGGCATTGAGCGTGATGCGCAACTCCGGGCGCGGGCCGTTCTCGGTCTCGGTGCCGGGTTCGGGATCGAGGCGCAGCGCGGTCAGCGTGAAGGCATCGGGCAGACGGGTTTCCAGCCGCCCGACGGCGCGGTCGAGATCGGCCTCGTTGACGTCGTGCGGAACGGTCAGAGTGACATCGGTATCGGAAAAGCCGAGCGTGCCGGTGCCCAGCTCCTTGAGGGCGGCGATGCCCAGCTCGACCGCTGGCGCCCAGCGTGGCGAGGGGGTGCCCATGCCGATGGTGCAGTTCAGCCGGTCGGTGGCGCCGGCGTTGCGCACCGCGCGCAGGATGCGGTCGCGGTCACCCTCGGTATCGGCCGAGCAGGCCTCCAGGCGGGTGCCGTCCTCCTCCATCACGAAGCGGAAGACGAAGGGCGTGATCACCGGGCGCGGCGCCTCGAGTTCGAGCATCACGACATGGTCGCGCGGCGCGTTTGCGCGCAGGTCGCGTTCCAGCCGCTGGCGGGTCTCGACGCTGTCGACGAGCGCCTGCACCTCGATCCGGCCGGCGGTGACGGACACCTGGGCCACGGGAAGCGTCGCCAGAACGCCGAGCGCGTAATCGACCGCCACCTCCCAGCCCGGCGGGACGGGGTGATCGGCGCTTTGCAGCATGTCGGCGACGGCCATTTCGGATTCGATGGCGGTCAGGCGCTCGACGATCGCGTCCTCGCCCTGCGCCAGCGGCACGAGGCCGATGACCGAGATCTGGTCATGGTTTCGCAGTGCCTCGATGCGGAAGACCGGGGCGACGGTGCCGGCGGTGTTTTCGGCCTGAATCGTGTCGCGCACCCGCGAGGAATGGACCACGCCGCCCGCCAGGCGCAGCGCGGCGAGGCGCGCCGGCTCGTCGGGGGCGGTGCCGGCGAGGTTGACGCGCAGCCCGTCGGTCGTCACCTCGACCCAGTCCATGTCGGCGGCGGCGAAGGCGGTTTTCAGATCGGTCTCGGTCTGGCGTTCGAGCGTGCCGGCGATGAGGACGGCCGAGCCGAACGCGAGCGCCGCCGCGCCGACAAAGACGGCCCAGGAAAGATAGGGGATCAATCGCGGCATGGTTGTCCTACAGGTCGCATCCGGGGTGCCCTAGCCGCTGGGCCGCCCGGATGCAATCAAACCAGGGGGGCTGCGGCGAAAAACAGCACAACGATCAGCCCGGCATCGCGGTTGGTGCGGAAGACGGTGAGGCACACGTCGGGGTCATGGATGTTGAGCTTGCCAAGCTGCCAGTTGAGATGCGCCCCGAATGCCCAGGCCCCGGCAAGCGCCAGCGACATCTTCAGCGGGTCGGCGAGCGGCGCGAGCGCGAAGATGATGGCCAGCGACATCAGCAGAACCGCGGCGATGAGAAAGCCGCGCAGCCAGGTGTCGGTATGCGCCCCAAAGAGCCGGGCGGTCGATTTCACGCCGATCAGAGCGTCGTCCTCGCGGTCCTGGTGAGCGTAGATCGTGTCGTAGAAAAGCGTCCAGGCGATGCCGGCAAGATAGAGAAACACCGCCGGAAGGCTGAGCGCGCCGGTCTGCGCCGTCCAGGCCAGAAGCGCGCCCCAGTTGAAGGCCAGTCCCAGAAAGACCTGCGGCCACCAGGTGAAGCGCTTGGCGAAGGGATAGATCGTCACCGGAATGAGCGCGAGCACGCCCAGAACGATCGTGGGCAGGTTGAAGGTGAGCAGGATGAGGAAGGCGAGCGCCATCTGAGCGCCCATCCACATCAGCGCCTGCCGCACCGTCACCGTCCCCGCGGCGAGCGGGCGGTTGCGCGTGCGCGCCACGCTTCGGTCGATGTCGCGGTCGGTGATGTCGTTCCAGGTGCAGCCTGCCCCGCGCATCAGGAAGGCGCCGATCGCGGTGCCGACGATGATCCAGACCGTGAGCCAGCCGCGCAATTCGGGCGCGGCGAGCGCGCCCAGAAGCACGCCCCACCAGCAGGGCAACAGCAGAAGCCAGGTCCCGATGGGCCGGTCGGCGCGCGAAAGGCGCAGATAGGGCCGCCAGTCGGCGGGCGCCCAGCGGTCGACCCAGTTGCCGTGGGCGCGGTCGGCGATCTCGGCCTCGGTCGCGTCGCGGTCCTCCGCATCGCGGTCCCGCGCGGGGTCGCCCGGCTGGTGCTCGTCCCGCTCGTCCGGCTCTGGCCTTCGATCCGACTCGCTCATAAACTCGGTCCCATGACTGAAGGCCCCACCCACGGCCCGCGCCGCCCCGCCGAACCCCAATCCGGCCCCGAATCCGAACCCGGTCGCCCCCGCGTGCGCCTGTTTCTAGAGCAGCCTTTGGGCGAAGGGCAACCGCTTGTGCTGCCGGCGCCGGCTGCGCATTACCTCGCGGCGGTGATGCGGATGCCGCAGGGGGCCGAAGTCGCGGTCTTCAACGGGCGCGACGGCGAGTGGCGCGCGCGGATCGAGCAGTTGGCCAAGAAGGCAGGCGCCTTGAGGTGCCTGCGGCAGACGGCGCCGCAGACGGACCCGCCGGATCTGTGGCTGCTCTTCGCGCCGCTGAAGAAGGCGCGCACCGATTTCCTGGTCGAGAAGGCGACCGAGCTGGGCGTGGCGCGGATCGTGCCCGTCGGCACCGCCTTCACCAATGCCGAGCGCGTCCGCCGCGACCGGCTGCAGGCGCATGCGGTCGAGGCGGCCGAGCAATGCGGCGCGACGCATGTGCCGACGGTCGAGGAGTTGCGCCCGCTCGCCCGGATGCTGGCCGACTGGCCCGGGGAACGGGCGCTTTACTGGGCCGATGAAACGCTGGCCGGCGCGGCCGCCATACAGCCACCCCCCGGCCCCGCGGCGATCCTGATCGGCCCCGAGGGCGGCTTTTCGCCCGACGAGCGCACCCGGCTGGAGGCGCTTCCCTTCGTCCGCAAGCTGGCCCTGGGACCCCGCATCCTGCGCGCTGAAACCGCGGCGGTGGCGGCGATCACGCTCTGGCAGGCCGCTGTCGGCGACTGGGCGGACGCGGGCGCATGATCCGTCCCGAGGCGCGGCGCATGCTTCACCACTGGCGCGATGCGCTGGTGGGCCTTCTGGTTTTGAGCCTCGGCGCGTGGCTTGCCACGCAGCCGTCGGCGATCGTCCGGGGGCTTGGGTTTCTGGTGGCGCTGACGGGGCTGGCGCTGACCATCCTCGGCACGCGCCGCGCACGGTTTGCGGTCATGGCGCAGGGGCCGGGCGTGGTGCAGGTGGTCGAGGGGCAGATCACCTACTGGGGTCCCGAGGCGGGTGGCTTCATCGCGCTGTGCGAGCTCGAGGCGCTGGACCTGAGCGCGGATGGCGAGGCATGGCGCTTGCGGGCCGCCGATGGCACGCGGCTTGACATCCCGCGCGGCGCGCGGGGGGCGGAGGTCCTGTTCGATGCCTTCGCGCAACTGCCGGGCGTCGACATGGCGCATCTGATGCGTCGCATCCGTGCCGCACCGACGCCGGGCGATCAGCCGGTGTGGCGGCGCGACGAGCCCATGCTCTTGACTTGAGCCGTTCACCGGCACAGGTGGGGGCGTTGTCATTCAGCCGGAGCGCGGCCCCATGTCCATTCCCCAGTCCGGCGGCGGACCCATCGAACACGCGGGCCAGCTGGCCGAGTATCTGGAACAGGGCTGCAAACCGCACGCCGACTGGCGCATCGGCACCGAGCACGAGAAGTTCGGCTATTGCCAGGACAATCTGAAACCCCTGCCCTATGACGGGCCGCGCTCGATCCGGGCGATGCTGGAGGGGCTGCGCGACCGCTTCGGCTGGGAGGCGATCGAGGAGGGCGGCAACGTCATCGGGCTGGTCAAGGACGGCGCCAATGTCAGCCTGGAGCCGGGCGGGCAGCTGGAATTGTCGGGCGCGCCCCTGGAGAACATCCACCAGACCTGCGACGAGGTGAACGAGCATCTGCGGCAGGTGAAGGCGGTCGCCGACGATATCGGCGCGGCTTTCATCGGGCTGGGCGCGGCGCCGGTCTGGACGCACGAGCAGATGCCGATGATGCCCAAGGGGCGCTATCGGCTGATGACCGACTACATGCAGAAGGTCGGCACCCACGGCCTGCAGATGATGTACCGGACCTGCACGGTGCAGGTGAACCTGGATTTCGGGACCGAGGCCGACATGGTGCAGAAGCTGCGCGTGGCGCTGGCGCTGCAGCCGGTAGCGACGGCGCTTTTCGCCAACTCGCCCTTCTTCGAGGGTAAGCCCAACGGCCACAAGTCCTGGCGTGCGCGGGTCTGGCGCGACCTCGACCCCGACCGGACCGGCATGCTGCCCTTCGTCTTCGAGGACGGGTTCGGCTTCGAGCGCTGGGTCGACTACGCGCTCGACGTGCCGATGTACTTCGTCTACCGCGATGGCCGCTATATCGACGCCACTGGTCAAAGCTTCCGCGACTTCCTGAAGGGCGAGTTGCCCGCATTGCCGGGCGAGGTTCCGACGCTGTCGGATTTCGCCGACCACCTGACCACGATCTTCCCCGAGGCGCGGCTCAAGCGCTTCATCGAGATGCGCGGCGCCGATGGGGGGCCGTGGCGGCGGCTTTGCGCGCTGCCGGCGTTGTGGGTCGGGCTGATGTACGACCAGGCGGCGCTGGATGCGGCCTGGGATCTGGCGCGGGGCTGGCACGCGGAGACGCGCGAGGCGTTGCGCGTCGCGGCCAGTGTCGAGGGGCTGAGCGCCAGGGTCGGCACGATTCGGATGCACGACCTCGCCCGCGAGGTCGTGGCGATCGCCGAGGCCGGGCTCAAGTCGCGTGCCCGGCAGGGGGTGGGGGGGATGCTGCCCGACGAGACGCATTTTCTGAACACGCTCAAGGAAAGCCTGGAGATCGGACAGACCCCGGCGGACGAGTTGCTGGGCCGTTTTCATGGCGACTGGGCGGGGGATCTGTCGCGAATCTACGCCGAGTACAGCTATTGACGCACCCCGGTCCAAGCTTGGACCGGCTACCAAGTCATTGCAATCATTGTATTAGCCAAAACAATTTAACCCGATCTTAACCCGCCCTCACCGCCCCAACCCCATGCGCGGCGCGTTCTGGCCAGCCCGTCCGCTTTCTGGCATACCCAGTACATTCCCTGACCGCTCCTGCCCGCGACGAGGCCCCGATGCTGGACGAGACGGACGACATCCACGCGCTCTTTCGCGGCGCGCCGAAGACCACCGAGTTCCGCAAGCTCAGGAAGCGCCTGGTGCAACAGGTGCGCGAGGCGCTGGACACTTACGGGATGGTCACGCAAGGCGCGCGCTGGCTGGTGTGCCTGTCGGGGGGCAAGGACAGCTACACGCTGCTCGCCGTGCTGCACGAATTGCAGTGGCGGGGGCTGTTGCCGGTCGAGCTGCTGGCCTGCAACCTCGACCAGGGGCAACCCGGCTTCCCGGCGACGGTGCTGCCCGACTTCCTCACCCGGATGGGCGTGAAACATCGGATCGAGTACCAGGACACCTATTCGGTGGTCATGGACAAGGTTCCGCAGGGCCGGACCTATTGCGCGCTGTGTTCCCGGCTTCGGCGCGGCAACCTCTACCGGATCGCGCGCGAGGAGGGGTGTTCGGCGGTCGTGCTGGGGCATCACCGGGACGATCTGCTGGAGACGTTCTTCATGAACCTCTTTCATGGCGGGCGGCTGGCGACGATGCCGCCGAAGCTGCGCAACGAGGAGCGCGACCTGCTGGTGCTGCGTCCGCTCGCCTTCGTCGCCGAATCCGATTGCGACCGATTCGCCCGCGCGATGACTTATCCGATCATCCCCTGCAACCTCTGCGGGTCGCAGGACGGGTTGCAGCGGATGCAGGTCAAGGCGCTGCTGGATGAATGGGAAAAGCGCAGCCCCGGTCGCCGGCAGGTGATGTTCCGGGCGCTGATGAACGCCCGCCCCTCGCACCTGGCGGACCCGGCGCTCTTCGATTTTGCCGGCTTGCAACCGGAGGGTGAGCAAGGATTTCTCAACAATTCTAAGGAGTTTTCCGAAGGCGGTTAAGGCTTCGGTCAGTCTCTGCCGCGAGTCCTGTCGGGGGTAACGATAGCCACCGGATCGGGAGCCGGGTTTCGATGCGCCTTGACGCGGAGCGGATGGAAGCGCCCAGCGGATTGAGCCTGCGCCTGTCGGCATGGGCGCGCCGGCCGCAGACGCTGGCGCTGGTGCCGGCGGTCTCGCTTTTGGCCTATTACGCCGGTGGCGAAATCTGGCTGGTCGTCAGCGTGATCGTGTTGCAGTCGCTCTGGCTCGCCGCGGCCCGGCGCAACGAACGCCGCGCGGCCGAGCCGCCGCGCCCTTTGTGCAGGCCGGTGCCGCGCGAATGCGTCGAGGCGCTGCTGGAAGAGGGCGCGCTGGCGGGCGGCGAGCGCGTGCCCGCCGCGGTGCTGCTGCGCCTCGACGACGCCGAGGAACTGCGCGAACGCCACGGCGCCCGGCTCTTTGCCGCGCTGGAAGAGGCGCTGACGCTGCGCCTGGGACAGAGCCTGCGGGCGCAGGACGCCTTTTGCGCGCTGCCCGACGGGCGCTTCGGCATCGCGCTGGCGCCGCAGCGGGGCTTCGCGCTAAGCGTGGCGCAGGCGGTGGCGCAACGGCTGCAGGCCGATCTGGCGCAACCCTTCCATTTCGAGCAGGTCTCGGTCTGGCCCAGCGTCTCGGTCGGACTGTGCCTAAATCCCGTGCAGGCGCGCGCCGCCGGTCTGGGCATGCTGGAAGCCGCCGAGCGCGCCGCGCGCATCGCCGTGCAGTCGGGACCCACCGGGGTGCACAGCTTCACCGAGGCCGACCGGGCCGCGGCGGCGCCGAACGCGCTGCGCGGCGAGTTGCGCCAGGCGCTGGAGACAGGCGCGATCTGTGCCTATTTCCAGCCGCAGATCGCGCTGACCACCGGCGAGGTGTCGGGGATGGAGACGCTGGCGCGCTGGCATCACCCCGAGCGCGGGCTGATCCCGCCCGGCGAGTTCCTGCCGCTGATCGAGGCCGAGGGGCTGTCCATGCGGCTGGCCGAGCG
>SLKW01000312.1 GCA_007134405.1 Paracoccaceae bacterium | reverse complement strand
GGCCCTTTTCGGCGCCCTTGCGGCGGATGAGCGGCTTCGTCAGCCGGTGCGGGTGGTGGATGTAGTCGAAGCCGAAGCGGCCCTTGACACAGAGCCGGCCCTCGTTCGCCGGTCCGTTGATGCCGTCGACGTGCGTCACCCGCCCGTCCTTGACCTTGAGCGAGACCTGGCAGCCGACGCCGCAGAAGGGGCAGACCGAGCGCGTCTCGCTGTCATGGTCCGCGCTGTCGCCGTGCTGGTAGCTGTCGAGCACGCTTGCTTCCATCAGCGCGCCGGTCGGGCAGGCCTGAACGCATTCGCCGCAGGCGACGCAGGTGGACTGGCCCATCGGGTCGGCGAAGTCGAAGACCGGCCAGGTGTCGTGGCCGCGCCCGGCCATGCCGATCACGTCGTTGACCTGCACCTCGCGGCAGGCGCGCACGCAGAGCCCGCACTGGATGCAGGCGTCGAGGTTGACGCGCATGGCGACGTGGCTGTCGTCGAGCAGCGGTACGCGCGACGGCTCCAGCCCCGGGAAACGGCTCTCGGTGATGCCTTGCGCCTGGGCCGTCGCCCACAGATGCGACGAGCGGTCATGCGCCACGTCGCGCACCGGCTGGTCGGCGAGCAGCAGTTCGGTCACCATCGCGCGCGCCTTCCGCGCTCGGTCGGTGGCGGTGTGTACCACCATCCCCTCGGCGGGTTCCCGGATGCACGAGGCGGCGAGCACTCGCTCGCCCTCGATCTCGACCATGCACGCGCGGCAGTTGCCGTCCGGGCGGTAGCCCGGCGCGGGCTTGTGGCAGAGATGCGGGATCTTCAGGCCGCACCCGTTCGCGACCTCCCAGATGGTCTGGCCGGGCTCGGCGGTGACTTCGGCGCCGTCGAGGGTGAAGCGGATCATCTCAGCCATCTTTCTGCTCCCGGCCTTCCAGGCTCTGGTCGGTGTCGTAGCTGCCGGGATGCGTGGCGGGCGCAACGGCGCCGACCTCGTCCGGGAAATGGTGCATCGTCAGCCGGATCGGGTTCGGCGCCGCCTGGCCCAACCCGCAGATCGAGGCGTCGGCCATGGTCTGGCACAACTCCTCGAGCAGGTCGCGGTCCCAGCGGTCCGCCTGCATCAACTTTACCGCCTTCTCGCAGCCCGAACGGCAGGGGGTGCACTGGCCGCAGCTCTCATCTTCGAAGAACCGCAGCATGTTGAGCGCGGCGTCGCGGGCGCTGTCCTTGTCCGACAGAACGACGACCGCCGCCGAACCGATGAAGGTGCCGTGCGGTTGCAGCGTGTCGAAGTCCAAGGGCACATCGTCGAGCGACGCGGGCAGCAGGCCCGAGGACGGCCCGCCCGGCTGGTAGGCCTTCAGCGCATGGTACTCGGCCATGCCGCCGGCGGCGTCGATCACGTCGCGTATGGTCGATCCGGCCGGCAACAGGTAGACGCCCGGTTTCGCCACCCGGCCGCTGACGGAATAAGAGCGAAGGCCGGTGCGGCCGTTCTTCTCCGTGGCGGACAGCACCTCGGGCCCGTCGCGCACGATGCGCGCCACCCAGTGCAGCGTCTCGACATTGTGCACCAGCGTCGGCTGCCCCCAGAGGCCCACCTGCGCGACGTAAGGCGGGCGGTGACGGGGCAGGCCGCGCTTGCCCTCGATCGATTCCAGCATCGCGGATTCTTCGCCGCAGATATAGGCGCCGGCGCCGCGGCGCAGGTCGATGTAGCCGGGCGCGACGATTCCGGCAGACTCGAGCGCGGCGATCTCGCGGCGCAGGATTTCCAGCACGGCCGGGTATTCGTCGCGCATGTAGATGTAACAGCGCTCGGCCTCGACCGCCCAGGCGGCGATCAACATGCCTTCGAGCATCAGGTGCGGTTCGCGTTCCAGGTAGAAGCGGTCCTTGAAGGTTCCAGGCTCGCCCTCATCCCCGTTCACGGCCAGATAACGCGGGCCGGCTCCGGCGCGGACGAAGCCCCATTTCTTGCCCGCGGGGAACCCGGCACCGCCAAGCCCCCGGAGGCCCGAGGCTGCGACCCGATCCTGCACCGCCTGCCAATCACCGCCCGCGCGCAGGGCCAGAAGCCGGTCGTAGCCGCCCTCGCTGCGATAGGTGTCCAGGCGCTGGTAATCGGGGATAACAGGATGAAAATCATTCGAAGCGATGACTTCGGCGATGGCTTCGGGCGTCGCATGGTCCACATGGCGGTGGCCGACCTCGGCCACGGGCGCAGTGTCGCAGCGGCCCATGCAGGGCGCCCGCAGAACGCGAACTTGCTCCGGATCATGGCCCTGTTCCAGTGCGGCCTTCAGCGCTTTAGCGCCGGCCAGTTCGCATGAAAGCGAGTCGCAAACGCGAATGGTCAAGGCCGGGGGTGGGACGTCGTCTTCGCGGATCGGATCGAAATGCGCGTAGAAGGTGGCGACCTCCCAGACTTCGGCCATCGACAACTGCATCTCGTAGGCAAGCGCGCGCAGGTAGCGGGCCGAGAGGTGCCCGTAGCGGTCCTGGATCAGATGCAGGTGTTCGATCAGCAAATCACGGCGGCGCGGAAGCTCACCGAGCAGCGCTTGGATTTCGGTCAATGCGGCATCGTCGACCTGCCGGCCCTTTGGAACCGGGCGGCCCTTGCCGCGGCCAGATTTCCAGACGCCGCCATTGTTTCTGTTGTCGAGCGCCATGGCTCCCCCTCCGCCCATTGCCGCTTGAGCGGCCTTGCCCGGCCCCCATGCGGCCGAAACTGCGGCGGGTCAATATCAATGTCGCGTTGTTTGATAGGCGGGGGCTATCAGACCGGCTGCGGCGCCACCTGTCCGGCGCACCAGTCGATGACAGCCCCGGGCTCTGGCGGAAGCGCCGTGCCGATCCCATCGGTGAAGGCGTGAAAGCCGGGCAGGTTGCCGCGATTGACCGCAGTCAGAACCGGCACCCCCTCAAGAAGGGCGCGTCCTATCAACGGTCGAAAGCCGCGGCCTTCCAGTTCGGCCTTGCCGAACTTGTTGATGAGCAATAGCCGCGGTCGGTCGTCGAGCGCGCGCTCGACCAGGCCCACCGCGCGTTCCAGCCCGGCGGGATCCAGCCGACAGCCCCGTGCGAACCGACCGAGTCGCTGGCTGATCCGCACCGGCTCGGCCCCCGTCAGGATCTGCAGGTCCATGTCGCACTTGGTCTCGGGGCCGGTCTCGCTGTTCAGTTGGATCACGCCCGCCACCGGCCAGCCTTGCACCATCAGCCGATGCGCGACTTCAGCCATCAGGGGGTCGACCGTGCCGCGCCCTTCGCTTATGACATATCCCAGCATCGCCTGATCCGATCTTGTCCGCTGCCTTGGACAATGTACATTCGAAAACAACAAGGTCAAAGGCGCGCCGGGGTCCCGTTCATGTCATCGCTGCTTCCCATCCTTCCCGACCCTGCGCATCCGCGTCTCACGCGGCCCGTGACCGGCCGCGACCAGACCGGCGCCGAGGTTGAAATCCGCGTGGTCGAGGAGCGGCCGCTCACGATCTACTTGAATTCGCAGGAGATCGTCACGGCGATGACCATCGGCGATTACCCGGAATACCTCGCGCTCGGTTTCCTGCGCAACCAGGGAATGCTCCGCCCCGATGACCGGGTGACCGGCATCGACTATGACGAGGATCTGGAGGTCGTGGTCGTGCGCACCGAACGCGCGACCAGTTACGAGGAAAAGGTCAAGAAGAAGACCCGCACCTCGGGCTGCGCGGTGGGCACGGTTTTCGGCGACATGATGGAGGGGCTGGAGGGCGTGACGCTGCCCGCCGCGGAGGTGCGCACGTCCTGGCTTTACGCGCTTGCAAAGCAGATCAACACCGTGCCGTCGCTCTACCTGGAAGCCGGCGCCATCCACGGCACGGTCCTTTGCCGGCAGGCCGAGGTCATGGTCTACATGGAAGATGTCGGTCGCCACAATGCCGTCGACAAGATCGCGGGCTGGATGTTCCATGAGGGGCAGGCGGGTGGCGACAAGATTCTCTACACCACGGGGCGCCTGACGTCGGAGATGGTGATCAAGTGCGCGCTGATGGGCATACCGGTCCTGGCGTCGCGCTCGGGCTTCACGGCCTGGGGGGTCGAGATCGCGCGCCAGGTCGGGTTGACGCTCATCGGGCGCATGCGCGGGCAGCGTTTCATCTGCCTTTCGGGCGAAGAGCGGCTGATGCGGGACGCCGACCCCGCCCATGTCGGCGAGGAAGACCGCAAGCATCGCCGCAAGGCGGCTCGGGTGGAGTGACATGACCGGCGGGGGAACAGGGCGATGAAACCGCTGGGGGTTATCCTTGCCGGAGGGCGCGCGACGCGGATGGGCGGCGGCGACAAAGGCTTGCGCATCGTGGGCGACCGCCGGCTGATCGACCATGTGCTCGAACGGCTGCGCCCGCAGGTCGCCGAGATCGCGATCAACGCCAATGGCGATCCGTCGCGCTTTGCCGAATTCGGCCTGCCGGTTCTGCCCGACAGTATTGCGGGGCACCCGGGTCCGCTGGCGGGGGTTTTGGCCGGACTTGACTGGGCGGCGGGGCAGGGCGCGCGCGCGATCGTCACCGTGGCCGCCGATACGCCCTTCTTTCCGCGCGACCTCGTGGCGCGCCTGCAGGACGCCGCAGGGCCCGAGGGACTGGCTCTGGCGGCAAGCCGCGATGCCGAGGGGACGTGGCAGCGCCATCCGACCTTCGGCCTCTGGCCCGTTGCGCTCAATGAAGATCTGCGCGCGGCCCTTCGCGGCGGGCTGCGCAAGATCGTCCTCTGGACCGACCGGCACGCGGCGGGGCGGGCCGATTTCGAGAGCGATCCGATCGATCCTTTCTTCAACGTCAACACGCCCGAAGACATTGCTCGCGCCGAGGAATTGGCAGGGCAGGCATGAGGCTTTACGGTGTCACCGGGTGGAAGAACACCGGCAAGACCGGGCTGATGGAACGTCTGGTGGCCGAGATCGCGGGGCGCGGGCTGGAGGTTTCGACCGTCAAGCACGCCCATCACGCGACCGAAATCGACCATCCTGGCCGTGACAGCTATCGCCATCGCCAGGCCGGCGCGCATGAGGTGATCGTGGCCTCACCCGTTCGCTGGGCGCTGATGCACGAATTGCGCGGCGCGACAGAGCCGCCGCTGACGCAGTTGCTAAGGCATCTGTCGCCCGTCGATTTGGTCCTGATCGAAGGCTACAAACGCGCGCCGCACCCCAAGATCGAGGCGCACCGGCCGGAAAGCCGCCACCCGCTGCTGGCGCCCGAGAACCCCACGATCCGTGCCGTCGCCTCGACCGCGCCGCGCGACGACGCGGCGCTGGCAGGGTTGACGGTGCCGCTGCTGCATCTCGACGATACCGCCGCCATTGCCGATTTCATCCTGCGCGAGGTCGGCTTGGCCGAGGCCGTGGCATGAGTTTCGACCGCATCGCCGTCGTCGATTGGTCCGCAGAGAGCGGGCCGAAAACCGGCCGCGATTCTATCTGGATCGGGATTGCCGAAGGCGAGCGAGTCGAAAGCGAGAACCCGGCCACGCGCCGGCAAGCTGAAGCACGCTTGAAGGAATTGATCAGCGAGACGGTAGAGAGTGGCGGGCGGCTCCTCATCGGCTTTGACTTCGCTTTCGGCTTTCCCGCGGGCTTTGCGCCGGTACTGACCGGGGGGCAGGACGCGTTTTCCGTCTGGTCCTGGCTCGCTGCGCGGCTGGACGATGATGCGCGAAATCGTAACAATCGCTTCCAGGTCGCCGCGGAGGCGAACCGGGCGCTGCCTGGTATCGGTCCCTTCTGGTTTCTGCCCAAGGGATTGGACATTCCGGAGATCCCCGCCTTGGGCAGTGCGAGGGACGGTCACGGCCTTTCCGACCTGCGCGCGGTGGACAAGCGCGCGAAACGGGCGCAATCCGTCTGGAAGCTGGGCGGGCCGGGTTCGGTCGGCAGTCAGACGCTCACGGGCCTGCCTGTCCTGCATCGCTTGCGTGCGGCGTTTCCCGGTCAGGTCGCCGTCTGGCCTTTCGAGAATTGGCAAGGCGCTTCAGTGGTTTTCGCCGAGGTCTTTCCATCGCTTCTGAGCGCGGAGATCGCGGCCCTCATGCCGAAACGTCCGGCCGACGCCGGCAGGCTGGGAAATAAGGAATGGCCGGTCGCGGATGCGGTGCAGGTTCGGCTCCTGGCCCTTGCGCTTGCCCGGCTGGCGTCCCGGGCCGAGATCGCGCCGCTGTTCGAGATCGACGAAAGCGTTCCGTCGCTGATGGAAGAGGGATGGATACTCGGGTGCGGGCAGGAGGAGCGTCTGCGCGCGGCAGCCCGCGCGACGGGCATCGCGGCGTTGCCGCCGCGGCCCAAGGTGCCGCGCGCGTTGACACCACCGCGTTTGCGCAACGATTGTTTTGCCATGCCGCAGGGGGTCGATTGGGTGCCGGTCGATACCGCGCTGGCGAAGCTGCGCGAAGCACTGGTGCCGGTGACGGAGGTCGAGGTGGTGCCAGTCGCCAAGGCCGGGCAGCGGGTTCTGGCCGAAGCGGTGAGCGCGCGGCGGTCGAACCCGCCGCATGCTAATGCCGCGGTGGATGGCTTTGGTTTCGCACACGATTCACTGACCGGCCCCGGCCCCTACGAGTTGCCGCTTGCCGCGGGTCGGGCGGCGGCGGGCGAGCCTTTTGCGGGCGCGCTGCCCGCCGGGCAGGCGGTGCGGATCCTGACCGGCGCGATCCTGCCCAAGGGCGTGGACACCGTCGTACTGGAGGAGGATTGCGCCAGCGATGGGGCGCGCGTGGCCTTCGACGGGCCGGTGAAGCGCGGCGCGAATACCCGGCGCGCGGGCGAGGATGTTGCCGAGGGGGCGCCGGCCTTGCCCTCGGGCCGGCGGCTGACGGCGCCCGATCTGGCGCTTCTGTCGGCGCTGGGCGTGGGGCGGGTGCCGGTGCATCGGCCGCTCAGGGTGGCGGTCCTGTCAACCGGTGACGAGATCCTGACGGACCACGACGAAGCCGCCGAGTTGCACCAGATCTATGATGCCAACCGACCGATGTTGCTAGAAATTCTGCGCCGCTGGGGGCATGAGCCGGTGGATCTGGGGCATGCGCCGGACCGGCCCGCGCGCATTCGCGCGGCGCTCGACCGGGGGGCGCGGAGGGCGGATGTGATCCTGACCTCGGGCGGGGCCTCGGCGGGGGATGAGGACCATGTCGCGCGGCTGCTGCGCGAGCGGGGGACGTTGTCGAGCTGGCGCATCGCGCTCAAGCCTGGGCGGCCGCTGGCGCTGGCGCTCTGGCCGGGAGAGGGCGAGGCGCGGGTGCCGGTTTTCGGCCTGCCGGGCAACCCGGTTGCGGCTTTGGTCTGCACGCTGATTTTTGCGCGGCCGGCGCTGTCGTTGATGTCGGGGGCGGGGTGGACAGCACCGCAGGGGTTCATGATTCCTGCTGCGTTTTCAAAGCGTAAGAAGCCGGGGCGGCGGGAATATCT
>SLKW01000263.1 GCA_007134405.1 Paracoccaceae bacterium | reverse complement strand
GGGGCCGCGATTTCGATATTTCCCCGGCACTCGAGCGCGATGCCCGGCTCAGGGCGTATCAAAGCCCGTGCCGTGGCCGAGACCAGCACCTCTCCACGTCCCGCCTTGCGTGACAACGCCTGCGCCACGGCCGCAGACTCGTCTCGCCCCTCGGGATCGACGGGCACATCGATACCCGCCCGCGGCACAATGTTATCGTCCGAGTCCGTGGCCAGTGCCATAACGTCAAAGGCGCAGCGGATCGCCTGCGTACCGGTCTCGAAGGCGACAAGTACGCCGCCGTCGCGCCAGTTTGTCCCTTGCGCCCGATGCCGTCTGGCGATTGCCTCGAGCAAGGCGCGTTCCGTCTGGTCATGATGACGCAAGACCCGACCCCGGCCAAGGGCCATGTCGAAGAAGGCGAAGACTGAAGCCGGTCGCTGCATCGACTGCTCCCTGCGGGGTGCGGAATTCACCCTGCCGGGTCGGCCAGATCGTGATCGACCCGGCGCCGGCCGCAGGCCTTGATTGCGGCCCAAGCGGCCGACGACCCAGAGATGATCGCCGAAAACAGTGAAAAAGGCAACTTTCGGCCGCTGTTCCGTGACCGTAGCGGAAGAATGAGACGAGTCCGGCATGCCGCACAGACTGCCTCAGTCTGCTGGACGGCGAGCTGATATCATCCAGGAGGAACTGTCCATCACGATGCCTTCGCTCTCCCGCCTTTGGCGATCGATGGCCTCGGCCAGTGCTGCTTCGATCTGCGGGCGTTTGGCGTCGGCCTCTTCGCCCGCCTCACGAAAAACCTCTCCTGCCGGTCCGACGGCGAGCTGGAAGGCGATCGCATCCTGGACGTTGCGCCCGATCAGGACGGGCGCGTCGATGCGTTCGAAGCGGATCTGCTCAAAACCGGCGATTTCCATCATCTTGCGAACGGTCACCTCGTCAGCCATCGAAAACGGCCCCGGCCCACAGGTACGCGCGCCCTCGCCGGGCGGCGGCAGGAAGCGCAGTACGACGTCCTTGGCCATCGAGAGCCAGGGATTGTCATTGGGGTCCCGCCAGACGATATGCACCATTCGACCTCCGGGCCTAAGCGCGCGGCGCATGTTCCTCAGACCGGCAACCGGGTTGGCGAAGAACATGGTGCCGAAGCGCGCGAAGGCGAAGTCGAACGCATCCTCCGGCAGCGCCACCTCGGCATCACCGCGGACGAAGGTGACATTCTCGAGGTCAGTCTCTGCAAGCTCGTCACGCGCGATATCGAGGAACATGTCGCAGCAGTCGATTCCCACTACCGAACCTTTCGGCCCCACAAGGCGGGCCAGTTTCATCGCCGTGTCGCCCCATCCGCAGCCGACATCGACCACGCGATCACCCTCGTGCACTGGAAGCTTGGGAAAAACCGCCTCGCTGTGGTGGGTCAGCCCGCCCACAAGGATGTGCCTGAAGCGGTTGAACTTCGGCCCCAGAACTTCATTCCAGAACTGGACGAATTCGGAATCGCCACCGATCCGGGGTAGCTCGGTCTGTGTCTGCGCCATTTGTCTCTCCCCTCTGTCTGTTTTCTCATGCTGAGCCTGCCAGATGTTCGCAGGAAAGCTTGAGGAAGGTATGGGGAAAACCGGGGGGAGGGCGCCCGAGCGCACGTGATCACCGGCGGCCGATCGAATAGACGGCGCGGTGCAAGGCCCACGCCCTTTCCAGATTTCCACCAAGCAATGTTGAGTGCACTTCGTCAGCATCTGGGGTCTCCGTTGCGCAGTCGGCCTAGACTGCCTACGGGACGATGACGAAGGACATTTTGTCATGACAATCATGATCTTCATAAGTAGGATCCAAGATCGGAAGCCGATTGATCGGGTTTCCACTGGTTCGCATTACCGCGCAACAGCTTCGACCCGTAGCGCAAGGAAACGTGTGACAACTTCAAGGTTCGATCTTGCGCAAGTCGCCGCAGCCTTTTCGCTACCGCTCCTGCTTGTTGCCTTTGCGGGCTGGTTTTCATGGTCGGAGAACTGGGAGCGCGCTGAAGGAGAGCTTCTCCGCACGGTGGACGGCGCTGCGGAATATGCAGAGCGCCTGTTCGCCTCGGCTTATCTCGCCGGGCGACTGGCAGACAGCCTTCTTGCCGGCGCCACGGACCAGGAAATCCGTCAGAACGAGGAATATTTCCACAACCTTCTCGCCGGGGTGCTTCCGGAGTTGCCAGGCTCGATAAGTATCAATCTCTCCGATCGCGAGGGGCAGATCTTGATCACCACGCTCGAATCGCCGACGCCGCCGGTTTCAGTAGCGGACCGCGAATGGTTCCAGGCGCTGAGGACTGCGGCGGCGCCCGGTGCCTATGTCGGCGCGCTTTCCGTCGAGCGCGTGCGTGAGGGGCTCTTCTTCAGCCTCAGCTTGCCACGGCTTGCATCGGGAAGCGATCTCCCTGCAGGCGACTTCAACGGCCTGTTCAACGTCGCGTTCGATCCATACGCAGTTGCGGCCGAACTCGCGACCACGACGCATGAAGGCACCGACGTAATCTCCTTGGTCAGATCCGATGGAGAGATCCTGACCACGACGCGGGGTCTTCGGCACGATATTCCGCGCGTTCCCCAAACCAGCCGCCTCTTCTCGGCAATCGGCGCGGGCGAGACACGCGGGCTCTACGAGGGGCGATCTCTGGGTCTGCGCGAAGGTCTTGCGGCTGGGCGCGGTCTGCAGATCGCATTCCGTCAGGTCGGTGAGCTGCCGGTCTATGCGACTGTCTCGCGCTCGCCTGCGGCCATTGTTGCCGAGTGGTCGGGCACGATGGTCTGGCTGCTCGCCGTCGGCCTGCCGACATCGCTGGCACTGGGTCTGCTCTCGTTGACCGCCATGCGTCAGAAAAACGCCCTCGCGGCCAGCCAGGCGGAACTCAACGCAAGCTTCGACAGCGCGGCCACCGGAACGGCGCTCATCGACGGTGCGAGCGGACGGATACTCAAGGCCAATCGTCGGCTTTTGGAGATGTCGGATCGCGATGCCGCGGCGCTGAACGGCATGACGCTGGAGCAACTTCTTGATCGCGCTTGCGACACTCGCTCGGGACCCGAGGGGGCGCCGGAAGGTCTCGATCGGTTGCAGCGACCCGACGGCACCGTCCGGTGGGTCGAGTGCGCCGCCGCTCCCGTAACCCGAACGCCGGGGGACACTCCGGCTCTTGAAATCGTCACGCTTCATGATGTCACAGAACGAAAGGAAGCCGAGGAGCGCCAGAAGCTTTTGGCGCGTGAGGTCGACCATCGGGCCAAGAATGTCTTGGCGATCGTGCAGGCGGTGATCCGGCTTGCGCGCGACCCCGAGGCCGCGCCGTTTGCGGACAGGATCGAGGGCCGCGTTCAGGCCCTGGCACGCGCGCACGAACTCCTGGCGCGGGACCGCTGGCAAGGAACGGAGCTTGGCGAATTGCTGCATGATGAACTCGCCCCCTATCGGGACGGTGCGCGTTTGGTAACGGATGGTCGCGCGGTACGGGTCGATGCCGCCGCGGTCCAGCCGCTGTCGATGGCACTGCACGAACTGGCGACAAACGCGGTCAAGCATGGTGCGCTTGGAAGGCCGGAAGGGAGCCTTTCGGTGAGGTGGCAGCAGAAAGATCCCGATGGGCGCCTGGAACTGCTGTGGGAAGAGCGAGCCGCACCCACCCAGACACCGGACGCTCGGAACCGCGGCGCAGGGCTGCACATCCTGCGCGGATCGGTGGAGCAGCTTGGCGGAACCGTTAGTCTGGACTGGCGCGCGGGAGGCCTGTGTTGCCGGATCGAATTGCCGGCTGGCGCCTTGGTCGACACCACTCCGGCAAGCGATGGGAAGGACGAGAGCGTGCGCGATGCCGGCGTCATCGACCGCGCCTCCTCGCTTTCCGGAAAGCGCGTTCTGCTCGTCGAGGACGAGATCATCGTCGCGCTGGACATGACGGCGACGCTGGAGGATCTCGGATGCGAGGTCATCGGACCCGCCGCAAGCCTTCCTGCGGCACAGGCGCTGGCGCGTCAGGAGGCGGGGCGCATCGACGCAGCACTCCTCGACGTGAACCTGAAAGGCGCGACGACCCTCGGTCTCGCGCGTGAGTTCCACGAATTGGGCGTGCCCTGCATCTTCGCGACGGGCTACAGCGAACTTCCAGAACGGGCAGAAGAAGACTGGGTTTTGCTGCGAAAGCCGGTCGGCGCGGGGGATGTCGCGACCGCGCTCCGCGCTGCACTCGCCCCGGCCAAATCGCATCTGACCTGATCCAACTGGACTTGACCCAATCACCGGCCGGCGAGCCCTTGGGTTTACCAAACCGATCCCGCATCTCTGCTTGCGCCCTCTGGAAGAGGGCCGCTTTGGAACACAAGCTGCTCGGCTCCTGCTTCCGAAGCCGCATCCGGTGGAACCTCTTGCGGGTTAAGCAGTTACCCCAAGGACGCCGTTTTTCAACCGCGATGAGGTAGAGGCATGCGCCCCGTTCAGATTTCGAGACGGCGTCTTCTTGGCAGCAGCCTTCTGACAGCGGCGGCGGCAGTCACTTTCCCCGGTCTTGGCTGGGGACGACAGTATGGACAGGGCGGCGGTGTGCCCTGGTCGCCAGGTGTCGCGGACGAGCCCTATTACGGCACCGAACCCCTGGAGTTCTTCAGCGCGGCCGAACGGCGCGCAGCCGATGCGATCACCGCCCGCCTGATCCCTTCCGATGAATCCGGCCCCGGCGCGCGCGAGGCCGACGTGGTGACGTTTCTCGATCGCCAACTGGCGGGCTTCTACGGCCGCGCGCAACGGTGGTACATGAGCGGCCCCTTTCCCGAGCCGCTCGAGACACAGGGTTACCAGGCTCCCCAGACCCCGGCACAGCTCTGGCGCGCAGGACTGGCGGCGCTCGACGATCATTGCCGCGAAACCCACGACGGTCGAGAATTCGCCGAGCTATCCGAGGACGAACAGGACGCCGTCCTCACCGGACTTGACGAGGAGGAGATCGAGTTCGACGGCGTATCCGCGAAGCAGTTCTTCGACTTCGCGCGCGAAATGACCATCGAGGGGTTCTTCTGCGACCCCGTCTATGGCGGCAATCGAGACATGCTCGGTTGGCGCTACGTCGGATTTCCCGGGGCCCGCTACGACTATCGTGATTTTCTCGCGCACAATGGCGCGCGCGTCGATATCCCCCCGGTCAGCCTTTTCGGGCGGCCCGAATGGACGCGCTGACCATGACGAATTGACACCAACGACCCGGAGGCATCGACCACATGGTGGAAAGAAAGAGACCCGTGGATGTTGTCCTGGTCGGGTTTGGCTGGACCGCGGCGATCATGGCCCAGGAGCTGACCGAGGAAGGGCTCGAGGTTCTTGCGCTGGAGCGCGGCGGCTGGCGCGATACCGGCACCGACTTTCCGACGACGCACGCCCCCGACGAGTTGCGCTACTACTGGCGTCACGCCATGTTCCAGGAAACGGCGCGCGAAACACAGACCTTCCGCAACCGGCGCGGGCAGACCGCCCTGCCGATCCGCCGCTGGGGCTCATACCTACCCGGGGTTGGCGTGGGCGGCGCGGGCGTGCACTGGAACGGTCAGACCTTTCGTTTCCTGCCCTCGGACTTCGTGGCGAAAACACATAACGAGGAGCGTTACGGCGAGTTGCCCGAGGAAATGACCGTGCAGGACTACGGCGTGACCTATGAGGAGCTTGAGCCGCATTTCGACCGGTTCGAGAAGCTTTGTGGAATCTCCGGGAAGGCCGGCAATCTGCAGGGCCGCATCGTCCAGGGCGGCAATCCGTTCGAGGGATTTCGCAGCGACGAATATCCCAACCCTCCGATGGAAATGACCTTCTCTCAGCACCGCTTCGAGGCGGCGGCGAACGGAATGGATCTGCATCCCTTTCCCGCGCCCTCGGCCAACATGAGCCGGGCCTATACCAACCCGCTGGGCGTGCAGATGGCGCCCTGCACGTATTGCGGCTTCTGCGAGAAGTTCGGCTGCGGCAACTTCTCGAAGGCAAGCCCGCAGACGACGATCATCCCGGTCCTGATGAACAAGCCGAACTTCCACCTGCGCACCCATTGCGAGGTGATGCAGGTGCTCAAGGACCGCAGCGGCGAGCGCGCGCGCGGCGTCCTCTACCTAGACGCGCACGGAAAGCTCTGGGAACAACCCGCCGAGATCGTGATCCTGTGCGGTTACCAGCTGTCCAACACCCGGCTGATGATGCTGTCGGGCATCGGCGAGATCTACGACCCGCAGACCGGCGATGGGCTGGTGGGCAAGAACTATACCTACCAGGTCATGTCGGGCGTCGATATCTTCTTCGAGGAGGAATACACCAACGAATTCATCGGCGCCGGTGCGCTCGGCATGGTGGTCGACGACTATAACGGCGACAATTTCGACCATTCCGGCCTGGGCTTCATCGGCGGCGCCTACATCGCCTGCTGGACCACCAACCAGCGCCCGATCGAATCGCATCCCGTCCCCGAGGGCACGCCGGAATGGGGCCTCGAATGGAAGCGCGCGGTGCAGCGCAACTTCCTCAAGCACACCTCGCTCTCGGTCCACGGCGCCTCGATGGCGCATCGCGACAACTACCTCGACCTCGACCCCACCTATACCGACCAATGGGGCCGGCCGCTGATGCGCATGACCTACGACTTCACCGAAAACGACCGCCGCCTCTCGGACTACATCACCCCCATCGCCGAAGAGATCGCGCGCAACATGGGCGGGCGCGAGATCGGAGTCACGCGCCGCGCCGACGATGCCTACGACATCTGGCCCTACCAGACCACGCACAACACCGGCGGCACGATCATGGGCGAGACGCCGGACGACAGCGTGGTCAACCGCTACTTGCAAAGCTGGGATCTGCCCAACCTCTTCATCATGGGGGCAGGCGTCTTTCCGCAGAACGCGGGCTACAACCCCACCGACACGGTCGCGGCGCTGACCTACTGGTCGGCGCAGGCGATCCGCGAGCAGTATCTGCGCGATCCCGGCCCGTTGGTGCAGGCATGACGGCGCGCGCCCTCACCGCCGCCGCGCTCGTCGCGTTCTCGGCCCCCGCCGCCGCGCAGGAGCTCTCCTCATCGCAGATCGACCGCGGTCGCTATCTCGCCATCGCCTCGAACTGCGTCAGCTGCCACACCGATATTGACAACGACGGCACCCCCTGGGCCGGCGGACGCGAGCTCGAGACGCCCTTCGGCGTCATCGTCACCCCCAACATCACCTTCGACGAGGATACCGGCATCGGTCGATACACGCGCGAGGATTTCTGGCGCGCCATGCACGAGGGCATCCGCCGCGACGGTGCCCAGCTCTACCCCGCCTTCCCTTATCCCTATTTCACCCGCATGCCGCGCCAGGACGTCGACGCGATCTACGACTACCTGCAGACCATCGAGCCCGTGCGCGCCGACATCACGCCCGAGGCCGAACTCGCCGCCCCCTTCCAGC
>SLKW01000376.1 GCA_007134405.1 Paracoccaceae bacterium | reverse complement strand
GCCAATATCGCGCGCGTCAGCGCGGTCTTCCGCTTCTGACTCGCGCCGCATCCGACCTGCGCGACAGCCCGGCCCGCGCGGCCGGGCTTTTGCGTTCATGAAGTTGATGAAGCCTTTTCCGCCCGCCCGATCTGGCCTCGCCGGCCCCAGGCCTTTATGCCTCGTGTCGCAACTCGCTGCCGGTGGGTCGAAATCCGCCCCGTCCGGCGACGGCAAGGGCCTATCAAGGCCGAAACGCACGACGCGCCGCAAGGAGACGCTGCATGAACCCCGTGACCATCGTCTACTGGCGCGACATCCCCGCCCAGGTCATCGTCGGCAAGGGCCGGCGCGGGGTGAAGGTGCAGCTGCCCGAACGGTTCGAACAGGCCATCGACCGCTGCGCGATGAAGGTTGGCGCCAAGGATGCCGACGCCTATCTGGCCGAGTGGCGCAAGGCGCCGCCCGTCGATGTCGCAGGCGAGCCGAATGAGGTCGCTCGCGCCGAGGCCGCCCGGCTGGAAGCGGAATACGACGCCGCAAGGATCAAGGCGCTGATCGCCAATGATGGCTGGGATGCGCGTAGCTAACCTCTGGGAGGCGCTGATGGCTATCTTCAAGTTCGGCCGCAAGGACACGCCCGCCGCGGGCTCGGCGGATCTGGCGAGCTTCCTGCAGGGCTTCTCGATCGAGGTGATGCCCCGCACCGCCGAAAAGGTCGCCGATTTCCGCGACCTCCTGCCAGGCGGGACGCGCGTCTACATCGCCCATATCGACGGCACGCCCATCGACGAGATGGTGGCGACCGCCGCCCGCCTGCGCGCCGAGGGCTTTGAGCCGATGCCGCATTTCCCGGCCCGGATCATCCGCGACGCCGCGACGCTGCGCGACTGGGTCGCCCGCTACCGGGGCGAGGCGGACGTGAAGCAGGGCCTGATCCTGGCGGGTGGCATCGCGAAACCCGCGGGCGAGTTCCACAGCTCGATGCAACTCCTCGAATCGGGCGCCTTCGACGGGTTCGAGCGGCTGCATGTCGCCGGCCACCCGGAGGGCAACAAGGACATCGACCCCGACGGCTCGGACCGGATGGTTATGGAGGCTTTGCGCTGGAAGCAGGCCTTTGCCGAACGCACCGATGCGCAGATGGCCATCGCCACGCAGTTCTGTTTCGACGCCGCGCCGGTCATCGCCTGGGTCGACCGCCTGCAGGCCGAAGGCATCGCCCTGCCCGTCCATATCGGCACCGCGGGTCCCGCCAAGCTGCAGACGCTGATCAAGTTCGCCATCGCCTGCGGCGTCGGCCCCTCGCTCAAGGTGCTGCAGAAGCGCGCGATGGACGTCTCGAAACTGCTCATGCCCTACGAGCCCGACGCTTTCCTCGAGGCGCTCGCCGCACACAAGGCCGCCAATCCCGCCTTCGGGATCGCGTCCGTGCATTTCTTCCCGCTCGGCGGTATCAAGGCCACCGCCGACTGGACCCAACGCCACGGCCAGCGCCCCGAACGCGCTGCCGCCTGAAAAAATAGAAGGACACCCATGACCCGCACCGTTGTCGAATCCGCCACCAAGACCGTCGTCATCGGCTTTGACGAGCCTTTCTGCGTGATCGGCGAGCGGATCAACCCCACGGGGCGCAAGAAGCTCGCCGCCGAACTGGAGGCGGGCAATTTCTCGACCGTCGAGAAGGACGCGCTCGAGCAGGTGGCCTGCGGGGCGATGGTCCTCGATGTCAACGCGGGCGTCGTCTACAACTCCAACCCCAACCCGAACGAGACCGAACCGCCGCTCATGACGAAGATGATCGAGCTGGTGCAGGGCCTCGTCGACGTGCCCCTCTGCATCGACAGCTCGGTGCCCGCCGCGCTCGAGGCCGGTCTCGCCGCCGCCAACGGCCGTCCCCTCCTGAACTCCGTCACCGGCGAGGAGGACCGGCTGGAACTCGTCCTGCCGCTGGTGAAGAAATACAACGTCCCCGTCGTCGCCATCTCGAACGACGACACCGGCATCTCCGAAGACCCCGACGTGCGCTTCGCCGTCGCCCGCAAGATCGTCGAGCGCGCCGCCGACTTCGGCATTCCCGCGCATGACATCGTCGTCGATCCGCTGGTCATGCCGATCGGCGCGATGGCGACCGCCGGCCAGCAGGTCTTCACCCTGGTGCGCCGCCTGCGCGAGGAGCTCGGCGTCAACACGACCTGCGGCGCGTCGAACATCAGCTTCGGCCTGCCCAACCGCCACGGGATCAACGCCGCCTTTCTGCCGATGGCCATCGGCGCCGGCATGACCTCGGCCATCATGAACCCCGTCCGCGCCGTCGAGATGGAGGCCATTCGCGCCGCGAACCTGCTGATGAACCACGACGCCAATGGCGGCGAATGGATCCGTCTGGCCAAGGTGCTCGACGCGGTGAAGGAGGGGGCGAGCTTCGCCGAGGCGAGCCAGGCCGCCACCCAGCCCAGCTCCGGCCGCCGTGGCGGACGGCGCGCGCGCGCCTGACACGCTGACAGCCCGATAGGCGGGCGCACGAACGGCAGACGCTCAAGCAGCGGAAATCCTGCAAATTTCGTGCGCCTTTTCCTCAGGGCGATTGACGCAGATCAACGCTTCGGTCCACAGTTCGGGGGCATGCTCGCGGCAACCGCGAACCGGGACAGGAGGATCTCATGTACAAGAACATCATCGTCGGCATCGATCTCGGCCATGGCGAGGCGAGCAAGGAACTGATCTCTCGCGCCGGCGCGCTCGTCGACGAAGGCGGCACGATCCGCCTGATCCACGTGCTCGAGGACGTGCCGACCTATATCGCCGCCGAACTGCCGCGCGACCTCAACGACCGGCGTCAGGCCGAGGCGCGGGTCGAGTTGGGTCTCTTCACCAAGGAAACGCCCGGCAATTGCGTCAGCGAGGTGCGCACCGGCGCGCCGGCCAGCCAGATCCTCCAGGCTGCCGAGGATCACGGCGCCGACCTGATCATGATCGCCTCGCACCGGCCGGGATTGAGCGATTATTTCATCGGCTCGACGGCAGCGCGGGTCGTGCGCCACGCCCAGTGCTCGGTCCTGATCACCCGCTAAGGGTGCGCACCCGGCGCCCGCGCGGGGAAGCTTTCATAGCGGTTAACGGATTTACCTTTCCGCTTCGAATTCTACCGCTTGCCGGGCTGCTCAAGCTTGAGCAGCCCGCCGCGCACACCGCCGATCAGCCGAAGGCGTCCGGCTCCGAGGCCTTGCGCCGGTCGACGAACTCGCGCAGCGCCTCGGCGACGCCGGGATCCAGCGCCGGGGCCTGGTAGTCGCGCAGCTGCTTTTCCACCCGCACCGCGGCCAGCTGCGCCGAATCGCGCCCGCCCTCGTCCTCCCATGTCTCGAAGGGCTTGTAGTCCAGCACCTCGGACCGCCAGAAGGCCTGCTTGAAATTCGCCTGCGTATGCGCGCAGCCCAGGTAGTGCCCGCCCGGCCCCACCTCGCGGATCGCGTCCATCGCCTGCGCGTTCTCGTCCACCGCCACGCCGCGCGCCAGCTGGTGCAGCGCGCCCAGCTGGTCGGCGTCCAGCACGAATTTCTCGAAGCTCGCGACCAGCCCGCCCTCCAGCCATCCGCAGGCGTGCAGCATGAAGTTCACCCCCGCCAGCAGCGCCATGTTCAGGCTGTTCGCCGTCTCGTAGCCCGCCTGCGCATCGGGCAGTTTCGATCCGCAGAACGACCCGCCCGAGCGGTAGGGCAGCCCCAGCCGCCGCGCCAGCTGCCCCGCGCCATAGGTGATCTGCGCGGCCTCGGGCGTCCCGAAGGTCGGCGCCCCCGAGTTCATGTCGATCGAGGTCACGAATGCGCCCATGATCACCGGCGCCCCCGGCCGCACCAGCTGGCTGTAGGCCACCCCCGCCAGAACCTCGGCCAGCACCTGCGTCAGCGTGCCCGCCACCGTCACCGGCGCCATCGCGCCGCCGACGATGAAGGGCGAGACGATGCAGGCCTGCCCGGCGCGCGCATAAACCTCGAGCGCCCCCATCATCGTCGCGTCGAAGGTCAGCGGCGAGTTGATGTTGATGAGCGAGGTCATCACGCAATTGTCGCGCACGAAATCCGCGCCGAACAGGATCTCGGACATCTTCACCGAATCCTCGGCGCGCACCGGCTCGGTCACCGACCCCATGTAGGGCTTGTCGGAAAGCGTCATATGCGCCAGCAGCATGTCCAGATGGCGCTTGTTCACCGGCACGTCGGTGGGCTCGCAGACCGTCCCGCCGGAATGGTGCAGCCATTTCGACATGTAGCCCAGCTTCACGAAGTTCTGGAAATCCGCGATCGTCGCATAACGCCGCCCGCCCTCGAGGTCGCGCACGAAGGGCGGCCCGTAGACCGGCGCCAGCACCAGCGACCGGCCGCCGATCTCGACCGACCGCTCGGGGTTGCGCGCGGCCTGCGTGAACCGCCCCGGCGCCGTCGCGCACAGCTTGCGCGCCATTCCGCGCGGGATGTGCACGCGCTCGCCCCGGACATCGGCCCCCGCCTGCCGCCACAGCTCCAGCGCCGCCGGGTTGTCGACGAAATTGACGCCGATCTCCTCCAGCACCGTCTCGGCGTTCCACTCGATGATCTGCAGCGCCTCTTCGCTCAGGATCTCCAGGTCCGGGATGTTGCGCTCGATGAAGCGCGCCGCCTCGATCCTGACCGCGGTCCGCTCGGCGCGCCGCGCCGCCCCACCGCCGCGTGCCCGCCGTTCCGCCCGTGCCTCGCTCATCACCCAACACTCCGTCCTTGCCGGTTTGGGCATTCCGATACGCCACATGCCGGCGCGGCGAGGGGCCGGATGCGCCGTCTGGCGGCCAAAGACGACATCTTCGGGCCTCTTGCGCGGGGGGGCGTTCTGGCCTAACCGGCGTCCATGACCCAGCACGAGCGCCTTCTGATCATCGACTTCGGCAGCCAGGTGACGCAGCTGATCGCGCGCCGCCTGCGCGAATTGAACGTCTATTGCGAAATCCACCCGTTCAACCGCGTCACCGACGCCTTCCTGCGCGACTTTGCGCCCCGGGCGGTGATCTTCTCGGGCGGGCCGGCCTCGGTCTTCGCCGATGGCGCGCCGATGCCGCCGGCCTCGGTCTTCGACCTGGGCGTGCCGATCCTGGGCATCTGCTACGGCCAGCAGGTGATGATGCATTGCCTCGGCGGCCATGTCGAACGCGGCCATGGCACCGCCGAATTCGGCCGCGCCCATGTCAGCCCGACCGAGGAAAAGCTCGACCTCCTCGACGGCTGGTTCGAGAACGGGCGCGAACAGGTCTGGATGAGCCATGGCGACCATGTCGCCAAACTCGCCCCGGGCTTCCGCGTCTTCGGCATCTCGCCCGGCGCGCCTTTCGCGGTGACCGCCGACCCCGCCCGGCATTTCTACGCCGTCCAGTTCCACCCCGAGGTCCACCATACCCCCGGCGGCGCGCGCCTTTACGCCAATTTCGTGCGCATCGCGGGCTTTTCCGGCGACTGGACGATGCACGCCTACCGGGACGAGGCGATCCGGATCATCCGCGATCAGGTCGGCACCGGCAAGGTCATCTGCGGCCTGTCGGGCGGCGTCGATTCCTCGGTCGCGGCGGTGCTCATCCACGAGGCGATCGGCGACCAGCTCACCTGCGTCTTCGTCGATCACGGGCTCCTGCGCGAGGGCGAGGCAGAGCAGGTCGTGACCATGTTCCGCGACCATTACAACATCCCGCTCATCCATGCCGATGAAAGCGAATTGTTTCTGACGGCACTCGATGGTGTTTCCGATCCAGAAACAAAACGCAAGAT
Organism: Paracoccaceae bacterium; assembly: GCA_007134405.1. Taxonomy (GTDB): domain Bacteria; phylum Pseudomonadota; class Alphaproteobacteria; order Rhodobacterales; family Rhodobacteraceae; genus Pararhodobacter. The sequence continues at coordinate 1,682 of SLKW01000376.1, read as the reverse complement.
AATCGGCGGATTGTTCATAGATGTGTTCCAGAAACACGCGCATGAGGTCGGCGGCGCCGAGTTTCTCGCCCAGGGCACGCTCTATCCGGATGTGATCGAAAGCGTCAGCTTCTCGGGCGGGCCCTCGGTCACGATCAAGAGCCATCACAACGTCGGCGGCCTGCCCGCCAAGATGGGGCTGAAGCTGGTCGAACCCCTGCGCGAGCTCTTCAAGGACGAGGTGCGCGCGCTGGGAGCCGAGCTGGGTCTGCCCCCGTCCTTCATCGGCCGCCATCCCTTTCCCGGCCCCGGCCTCGCGATCCGCTGTCCCGGAGAGATCACCCGCGACAAGCTCGCCATCCTGCGCAAGGCCGATGCGATCTATATCGACCAGATCCGCAAGCACGGCCTTTATGACGAGATCTGGCAGGCCTTCGCCGCCATCCTGCCGGTGCGCACCGTGGGCGTGATGGGCGACGGGCGCACCTACGACTACGCGCTGGCGCTGCGCGCCGTGACCTCGGTCGACGGCATGACCGCCGACTACTACCCCTTCACCCATGACTTCCTGGGCGAAACCGCAACGCGGATCATCAACGAGGTGCCGGGCATCAACCGCGTCTTCTACGACGTGACCTCGAAACCCCCCGGCACCATCGAGATGGAGTGACACGGGGGCGCCCGCCCCGTTCGCCCGCCCATCCACCGCCTCGTTCGACGGCGACCCCGCACCCACGGACTCCACGAGGCTCCCGCCCCTCGTCCGGCTGTGCGCGTTCCGCGCACAACTCTCCTCGCGTTGGGCCAGGCGCCGCGCCCCTGCGGGGCGCGGCGCGGGCCCTGCCGCCAATGACCGAACCTGACGGACCCCTGCCCCTTTCTGTCCCCAAATATCCCGGGGGGGTCCTCGCGACAGCGAGGACGGAAGCTGAGCCCCCTCCACCCCGAACCGCGATTCAACACCGGGTCTGAGTGGGTCACGGCGGGTTGCGCGGCGGACCCCCACCGAACGTTGCGCGCGCTCCGTCTGTGACCCGGATTCGGGTCAATTTCGGCGTGGCGTCCTACAGGAGTCCTACGCGAGTCCTACGCGAGTCCTACGCCTGTCCTACGCGTGGCACACCCCCGGAAAACCAGTGAACAAAGGGTTTTCCCGCTCAGGGCGCGATCAGGCCCGGGTCCGAACGCCACACCCCGTCAACGCCGCGTTAACCCCCGCCGGACCCGTCACAGCCAGCGCCGCACGCGCGCCATCCAGGCCTCCGCCTCGGCTCCGAAGCCCGCGCGCAGCCGCGCCTCCTCGTCCACGATGAACCGCCGCGCCAGGATCCAGCCCAGCACCGGCACCAGCGCGAGCCCAACCCAGGATTGCCAGACCAGCGAAATCCCCGCCAGGACCAGAAGATCGCCCAAGTATATGGGGTTACGCGAAAACCGGAAGACCCCGCCGGTGACCAGAGCCGACGGATCGCGCCCCGGCACGACCGTCGTGCGCGCCCGCGCCATCTCCCGCACCGCCAGCCCCATCAGCCCCAGCCCCAGCGCCACCACGGCCCCGCCCAGACCCGCCAGCGCCAGGGCCGGCGCCCCCACCACGACCGGCATCGCGGTCAGCCAGGCCAGCACGACGCAGCCCGCAAGCCAGACCGGCGGCCAGTCCAGGGCGCGCAAAATCCCCATCCTTTCAACCCCTTCCACCCGTC
>SLKW01000027.1 GCA_007134405.1 Paracoccaceae bacterium | reverse complement strand
CCTGCCGTGAAGCTCTGGCGATACGATTGCCACGGGCGGGTCACGTCCGCGGTGCGCAGGTGCAGATTGTAGCGCTCGCCATTGCCCAGCGCGTCGATCTCGATCCCGGTCCAGCCACGGACATCGAGGCTGCGGCCATCCGGGGCGAGATCGAGCGCAATCTGCACAAAACCGCCATTGTTCTCGAGGCTGACGTCGCCCTGCATCCGGAGCGCCGGGCGGCCATCGACGGTCTCGCGCCGCATCGAACCCTGCGAGATGCCGCCCATCACGCGATCGGAAATCAGCTCCCAGCGCGCACCGTTGCTGGCGAGCGGATGCGCGGCAGAGAAATCGTCGATGGTGTTGGCAGTTGTCGCCATGGCAACTCTCCGGAACAGCATGAGCGCGCCACCGGCAAACGGTAGAGCGAGGATTTCGCGGTGGGTCGGAATCATGTTCCCCTGCTCGGCCCGATCGTGGTTGGCGCTGGACCTTACCGGAGAAACAGGCGTGATGCAGTCCCGCAGGATGTCGCTGGCCGAGTCCATCACCAACGTGGTGGTGGGCTACGTTCTCGCCATCGCGACGCAGCTGATGGTGTTTCCGCTGTTCGGGATCGAGGCTGCGTTCGGCGAGCATCTGGCAATCGGCTTTGCGTTCGTCGGCGTCTCGCTGGCGAGGGGCTATCTGCTGAGGCGGCTGTTCGAAGTGATCAGCCTTCCACGGGGATTATCCTGCCATCACTGCACGCGACCTGATCATGGGACACACAAAGAAACATCGCGCAGGAAATCGCTGGCACGGCACGTCCAATAATTAGCAGTGGGGCGCGGGCGTCGTAACGCCCGCGTCTGTGGCACTGGTCGGCGGGCTCAGGCTTCGAGCTTGAAGGAGAGCGACACGCGCGCGCGGAAAGCCGCGACCTTCCCCTCCTCCACCTTCATGTCCAGCTTCACCACCTCGGCAACCCGGAGATCGCGGATCGAACCTGAGGCCGCCTCCACCGCCTTCCTGCCAGCATCCTCCCACGACTTTTCGCTGACACCTACGACCTCGACGATCTTGTAAACACCTTCTGCCATCTGGATCTCCTCTGAACTCGCTTCTCCAATACCCCCTTTTGTGTGTGTCGGGGGGCCCGTGGACCCTACCACAATTCATCCGGCTACGCCCGGGGGAACTCAAAGTTGTCGCAGCCCGCCTGAAGCCTGAACGTTTTTCGTCGACGCGCCGGCGAGCACGCCTGCCTGGCCGGGTCGAATCGAGATGAAGCGACACTGGAAACCTGCTGCGCCCGGCCAGGGTGACGGCACTCAACTTGGCGCTGCATTTTGGGGCTGGTCGCCGCGGACACTGCCGACCGGATCGATGTCGAGGATGAGTGATCATCGGCAGACCCGCGAAGCCTGCAGAAGGGCAACTTGCCAGACAAACAGGAAGCCGCCGCCAGCAAGTGCAGCGGCTCCCGAAGACCCCCGAAATCAGGCCGGAGGCAGTCGATAGATTCGATCGGCGCCCTCGACCTTCTCTGAGGTGACCTCGAGGCCGAGCTTCTTCTTCAGCGCCCCGGCGAAGGCACCACGCACAGTGTGAAATTGCCAGCCCGTCGCTTCGCTGATCTGCGCGATGGTCGCGCCCTCGGGGCGGCGGAGCATGGCGATCATGGTTGCCTGCTTGGTGCCCTCGCGGCTCTTGCGCGGGGCGGCGTCGTCGGCGCCTGTGTGCGCCGCCTTCTTCCGGCCGCGCCCCTTCTTCGGAGCCGGTTCGACCGGCGCCTCCGCGGCGCCCGTGGGCGAGCCATCGGCGGCTCCCGGCTCGATGCCGATGGCGGCGAGGCCGGCGTCTTTGATGTGCAGCAGGACCGCCCGGCCCTCGGCGTCGTTTCGCCAGATGCGGTTGAGCGCCGCGTCGGCTCTGGTCTGGCTGTCGGTTGCCGTCTCGGCGATCAGTCCACGCGCGAGGAGCGCGCCCACCACCTTGGCGGCGGCGCCGCCGCGGAGGCTGCCGGGCAGCGGCAGGACGTTGCGGTCGTCGCGCTGCGCGGCGGCGCCGAGGATCACGAGCTGGGTGTCGGAAAGCTTGGTCATGTTCGTCTCCGTAGTCGGGCCGCGACCATCGCAGCCCTTCTACGAGGCTGAGCCGCGCAGGACGCGGTGAGACGGGTCGTTCCGTGGCTCCATGGCGAGTTGCATCGTCCGTCTGTCTGGACGTTCGCTCGCGCTGCCGGGCTTATCAACTCGATAAGAGCATGATCTGGAGAAATAATCAGAGCGCGTCATGCAAGGGCTGAGCGAGCGCCAGTACGCCGCGCATGCCGGGCTGTCGCGCGGCGCGATCCAGAAGGCGAAGGACGCCGGGCGGCTGGTGCTGCATCCCGACGGCAGCATCGATGCCGCGGCCTCCGACCAACGCCGTGCCGCGATGACGGACCCGTCGAAGACGAGGAAGCCACCTGCGGCGAAGCTGAAGCCGGTACCCGAGGCCGCCGTCACCGCCGTCGGCGACACGCTGCGCGAGCAGGGTCTCGCTGCGCCGGTCGTCGGTGGCGGGACGACCTTCCTGCAGGCCAAGACCGCGAACGAGGTGCTGAAGGCGCAGGAGCGGCGCATCCGGCTCCAGAAACTGAAAGGCGAACTGGTCGACCGGGCACGGGCCGAGACGCTGATGTTCCGGCTGGCACGGGAGGAACGCGATGCCTGGGTCACCTGGCCTGCTCGGGCCGCCGCGCTGATGGCGGCGGAGCTGACCGCGGCGCTGGGCGACGGAATCGAGTTGGAGGCGGCGCTGATGCAGAAGGTCCTGGAAGCCCATGTCCGCGCCCAGCTCGACAGCCTTGCCGAGATCCGGACCGGGCTTGGATGACGATGTCGTCGGGTTCGATGGCGCCGAAGCGCTGCTGCGCGCCTGGTCGCGTGGGATCCGCCCCGACCCGGACCTGACGGTGTCGGAATGGGCCGACCGGCATCGCTGGCTCTCGTCGCGTGCCTCGGCCGAGCCGGGGCGGTACCGGACGGCGCGCACGCCCTACATGCGCGAGATCATGGACCGGCTCAGCCCGGGCGATCCGGTCCAGCGCGTGGTGTTCATGAAGGCAGCTCAGATCGGTGCGACGGAAGCTGGAAGCTGCTTCATCGGCTTCGTGATGCACCACGCGCCCGGGCCGATGCTGGCGGTCCAGCCGACGGTGGAACTGGCCAAGCGCAACTCGCGCCAGCGGATCGATCCGCTGATCGAGGAAAGCCCCGAACTGCGGGAACGGGTGAAGCCCGCGCGCTCGCGTGACGCCGGCAACACGATGCTGTCGAAAGAGTTCGCCGGCGGCATCCTGATCCTGACCGGGGCGAACTCGGCGGTGGGGCTGCGCTCCACGCCGGCGCGCTACATCTTCCTCGACGAGGTCGATGCCTATCCGGCCTCGGCCGACGAGGAGGGCGACCCGGTGACGCTCGCCGAGGCGCGCTCGCTGACCTTCGCCCACCGGCGCAAGGTGTTCCTGGTCTCGACCCCGACGATCCGGGGGCTGAGCCGGATCGAGCGGGAGTTCGAGGCCAGCGACCAGCGGCGCTTCTTCCTGCCCTGCCCGCATTGCGGGGAGATGCAATGGCTGAAGTTCGACCGGCTACGCTGGGAGAAGGGCCAGCCTGAGACAGCGGCGTATCACTGCGAAGGCTGCGAGGCGCTTATCGCCGAGCACCACAAGACCGCGATGCTGGCGGCGGGGGAGTGGCGCGCGACCGCGACCGCCGCCGATCCGCTGACGGTTGGCTACCACCTCTCGGCGCTCTACTCGCCGGTGGGCTGGCTCAGCTGGGCGCGGATCGCGCGGGCGCACGAGGCGGCACGGGGATCGGACGAGGCCATGCGGGCGTTCCGGAACACCATCCTCGGCGAGACCTGGATGGAAACCGGCGAGGCGCCCGACTGGCAGCGTCTGGCCGACCGCCGCGAGGCGTGGGCGCCGGGCACCGTGCCCGCGGGCGGGCTCTTCCTGACCGCCGGCACCGACGTGCAGAAGGACCGGATCGAGGTCGATGTCTGGGCCTGGGGCCGCGGGCTGGAAAGCTGGCTCGTGGACCACATCGTGCTCGTGGGCGGCCCCGGCGATCCCGCCTGCTGGCAGAAGCTGACCGACCTGCTCGGGCGGACATGGGCACATGAGAACGGCCAGCACCTCACCATCGCGCGGCTCGCCATCGACACCGGCTTCGAGACCAGCGCGGTCTATGGCTGGGCGCGGCAGGTCGGCTTTTCGCAGGTGGCGCCGGTCAAGGGCGTCGAGGGCTTCAACCGCGCGAGCCCGGTGACGGGGCCGACCTATGTCGACGCCACCGTTGCGGGCAAGCGGCTGCGCCGCGGCGCCCGGCTCTGGACGGTCGCCACCGCGACCTTCAAGGCCGAGACCTATCGCTTCCTGCGGCAGGAGCGGCCGACGGCGGAAGAGATCGCGGCTGGTGCATCGTTCCCTGCCGGAACTGTACACCTGCCCGGCTGGGCCGACGGCGAATGGCTGAAGCAACTCACCGCCGAGCAGCTGGTCACGGTCAAATCGAAACGCGGCTTCACCAAGCTGGAATGGTAGAAGCTGCGCGAGCGCAACGAGGCGCTGGACCTGCGCGTCTACGCCCGCGCCGCCGCATGGATCGCCGGCGCCGACCGCTGGCCCGAGGCACGCTGGGCCGATCTGGAGGCGCAGATTGGGGCGGCGGCGGGCGACAGGCCGAATGCAAAAGCAGCGGCGGCGGGGCGGACGGCTCCAACGCGCGGGATCGCGCGACGGCGGACGGTACGATCGAACTATATGGGGTGACGCATCATCCGTGCCATGGCCGCTTGCCGGTGCGGTGGCTCTTGAGCGGCCCACGGCGGCGTGCGGCGAAATCCTCAACGATCATCCTGAGCCAACGTTCTTCGATGTCCTCCGGATCGAAACTGCCACCGCACCATGTGAGCATGCGGTCGTGTTCCTCGTGGCGGGGATCCGTGACGGCCTCCAGGAATTCGGCGAAGCCGCCGGTGCCACCGACATCCTCCGGGGGAGCGCGGCGCTCGCCCGCGACGAAGCGGGGGAATTCAGCGTCCGGTTCACCCTGTCGGATGTCTGCGATCATGATGCGGTGCCGCCAGTTGTCACCGAAATCGTAGACGTAAAGGAACTCGCGCACACCGCGGTCGATCAGCGTGCCGAGGCGGATCGCCTTCGACTGGTAGACCTTGCGCTCGTAGATCTCATCGTCCGGATACTGAACGCCATAGGTCTTCTCGCCGACGATGAACTCGTGAAGATGGTAGTCCTGCCATCGCATCACGACCTGGATGAGGTCGTGCAGCGTGGCTAGCGTGGTCGACAGCGGCAGGTCCAGCTCGCGCCAGACCGTAGGATCGGTGTCTTTGAGTTCGATGCGGACGCGCGCGACGGTTTCCGACACGGGGGGCAGGCTCCGGATTGCGAGAACCCGAGGATAGAAGGCCAGCCGCATGTCGACAATCGCCGAGTTGAAATCCCGCCGTGCGGCGCTCGCCGCACAGCGCGCATCTGGCGTGGCGCGGGTGAGCTACGACGGCAAGACCGTGGAGTACCGCAGCCTGGCCGAGATCGACCGGGCCATCGAGGCGCTGGATCGCGAGATCGCGGCGGCCGAGGGGCGGCGGATCGTACGGCAGGTTCGCGTGACGACGGCGAAGGGGCTCTGAACCATGGGCCTGTTCGATCGCTTTCGCCGCCGGACGACCGGCGGCCCCGCGGCTGTGCGTGCCCGCCTTGAGGGGGCCATGTCCCGGCGCCGCCTCCGCGGTTGGAACCCGCCGCTGGAGAACATCAACGCGCTGGTCGCTTCGGGCGGCCCGCGGCTGCTGGCGCGGTCGCGCGAGATGGTAGTCACCAACGGCTACGCTGCCAATGCCTGTGAAGCGTTTGCCGCCAACCTCGTGGGCGACGGGATCAAGCCTTCGTCGCTCATTGAGGATGCTGCCGTGCGCGATCGCGTCCAGCGGCTCTGGCTCGCCTGGACCGACGAGGCGGATGCCGACGGGCTGACCGATTTCTACGGCCTGCAGGCCATGGTGGCGCGCGAGATGTTCGTCGCGGGCGAGTGCTTCGTCCGGCTGCGGCCGCGGCGTGCGGAAGACGGACTGCTGGTGCCGTTGCAGCTGCAGCTCCTGCAGTCGGAGATGCTGCCCTTTGAGAAGACCGGGACGGCGGCAAACGGCAACCACCTGCGCTGCGGGATCGAGTTCGACCGGATCGGGCGGCGCGTGGCGTATCATTTCCGCCGCCGGCATCCCGGCGACAGCACCGATCAGGGGGCGGTGATCCCGGAGACGGTGCGCGTGCCGGCCGAGGATGTGCTGCACATCTATCGACCCATCGACGCCGGCCAGATCCGCGGACTGCCGCATGTGGCACCCGCGATGGTGCGGCTCTTCCTGCTCGATCAGTACGACGACGCCGAACTCGACCGGAAGAAGACCGCGGCGATGTTCGCGGGGTTCATCATCAAGTCCGCCCCGGAAGAGCCGATGATGGGCGAGACCGAGGCGGACCCCGATGGCGCCGCCATCGCCAGCCTCGAGCCCGGCACCATGCAGGTGCTGCTGCCGGGCGAGGATGTGAAGTTCTCGTCGCCTGCCGACGTGGGCGGCGGCTACGAGGCGTTCCAGTACCGCACGCTGCTCGCGGTCTCTGCCTCGCTGGGGCTGCCCTATCACCTGGTGACCGGCGATGTCCGGCAGGCAAACTATTCGAGCCTGCGCGCGGAACTGGTCGAGTTTCGTCGCCGCGTGCAGCAGCTGCAGCACGGGGTGCTCGCGCATCAGCTTTGCCGCCCCATCTGGGCGCGCTGGATGGAAACCGCGGTGCTGGCCGGCGCCCTCGACCTGCCGGGGTATGCTGCGGCGCCCGCGCGCTTCCGGGCGGTGCAATGGATACCGCCGCGCTGGGACTGGGTCGATCCTCTGAAGGACATCCAGGCGCAGGTGCTGGCGATGGAGGCGGGCATCACCTCGCGGCGCAAGGTGGTCGAGGCCACGGGCTACGACGTCGAGGAAATCGACCGCGAGAACGCCACCGACGCGGCGCGCGCCGCCGAACTGGGCCTCAGCTACCGCACCAGCCCGGGCGAGACGCAGGGTGCGCGCGCCACGCCGCCGCGGCGGCCGGAGCCGGAGCGATCCGATGGGGCGGAGACCACGGCCGCGGCCGGTGACACCGAACAGGAGTGAATTGATGAAAAGCTGGTACAGCATGCGCGCCCGGGCGGGCGGCGCAGAGATTTCCATCTATGACGAGATCGGTGCCTACGGGATCTCGGCGAAGGGATTCCTCGCCGAGCTGGGCGCGCTGCCCGACGCGGCGCCGATAGATCTGCGCCTCAACAGCCCTGGCGGATCGGTCTTCGACGCGGTGGCGATCTTCAACGCGCTGAAGCGGCACGAGGGCCCGGTCACGGTCTGGATCGACGGCATCGCCGCCTCGGCCGCGTCCTACGTGGCGATGGCGGGCGACGAGATCGTCATGCCCGAGAACGCCTTCCTGATGATCCACGACCCCGCGGGGCTGGTGATG
>SLKW01000101.1 GCA_007134405.1 Paracoccaceae bacterium | reverse complement strand
CCGGCATCCTGGTCATTGTCGCCGCGCTGGCCGCGCTGATGTACCTGGCCTACCGCGGCCTCAGCCTTCTGCTGCTGACCCCGGCGCTCGCCATCCTCGCCGTCCTCGCGGCCGAGGGCGGACCGCTCCTGGCCAGCTACACCCAGGTCTTCATGGAGGCCACGGGCGGCTTCATCATCCAGTATTTTCCGCTGTTCCTGCTCGGCGCCGTCTTCGGCAAGCTGATGGAGGCCTCGGGCTCGGCGCGCGTGCTCGCCGACGGGATCATCCGCGGCCTCGGCCCCTCGCGCGCCATCCTCGCCGTGATCCTCTCCTGCGCGGTGATGACCTATGGCGGCGTCTCGCTCTTCGTCGTGGCCTTTGCCGTCTGGCCCATCGCCTCGGCGCTTTTCCGCGAGGCCGAACTGCCCAAGGTGCTGATCCCCGCGACCATCGCGCTTGGCGCCTTCACCTTCACCATGACCGCCCTGCCCGGCACGCCGGCAATCCAGAACGCCATCCCGATGCCCTTCTTCGGCACCACGCCCTTCGCCGCGCCGGGCCTCGGCATCCTCACCGGCGCGCTGATGCTGGGCCTCGGCTGGGCCTGGCTCGAACGCCGCGCCCGCGCCCTCGGGCCGGGCTATGGCGACGACGCCGCCGACACGGCCGAGGAGGCCAGCACCGACCGCCCCGGCCTTCTGGTCGCCGCGACGCCGCTCATCATGGTGCTGGCGCTGAACCTCCTCTTCACCTTCATCCTCATCCCGCAGATGGACACGACCTATCTCGCCGAGCCCGAATTCGGCGAAACCGACGTGGGCTCGGTGCGCGGCGTCTGGTCGATCATCGCCGCGCTCACCTTCTCCTCGCTGGCGCTGATCGCGCTCAACTGGCGTCGCCTCGCCAACAGCCTCGGCGCGACGCTCGACGCCGGCGCCAAGGATTCGCTCAAGCCCATCTTCAACACCGCCTCGCTCGTCGGCTTCGGCGCGGTCATCGCCTCGCTCTCGGCCTTCGTCGTGATCCGCGACTGGGTGGTGACGGTGGGCGGCGACAACCCGCTCATTTCGCTGGCCATCGGCACCAGCCTCCTGGCCGGCATGACCGGCTCGGCCTCGGGCGGCATGTCGATCGCGCTCTCGACCCTGGGCGAGACCTACATGCAGATGGGCCAGGAGGCCGGCATCTCGCCCGAGCTTCTGCACCGGGTCACGGCGGTGGCCACCGGCGGGCTCGACGCGCTGCCGCATAACGGCGCGGTCATCACGCTTCTGACCATCTGCGGCCTCACCCACCGCGAGGCCTACCGCGACATCGCCGTGGTCGCCGTGCTGATCCCGATCCTGGCGCTGATCGCGCTGGTGACGCTGGGCACGCTCTTCGGCAGCTTCTGACGCCCATGCGGCGGCGCAACGCTTAACCTGTGCACTTCCGCTCTGGACAGCGCGCCGCCGGCGTCTAGTCTGGCGCCATGACCGCCACCGCCACCGCCTCCGACCCGCTCGACAGCCGCTACGCATGGACGCGCCTGGCGCTGTCGCTGGCCATCGCCTCGATCGGCAATGTCGGCATGTGGTCGGTGATCGTGGTCATGCCCGCCGTGCAGGCCGAATTCGGCACCGGACGGGGCGAGGCCTCGCTGCCCTATACGCTCACCATGCTGGGCTTTGCGCTCGGCAATCTGCTGATCGGGCGGGTGGTGGACCGCCGCGGCGTGACCTTCGCGCTCTCGGCCGCCGCACTCCTGTCCGGGGCGGGCTATCTCGCCGCCGCCGCCAGCCCCTCGATCCTCGTCCTGTCGCTGGCGCAATTCGTCATCGGGCTGGGCACCGCGGCCTTCTTCGGCCCGCTCATCGCCGACATCTCGCTCTGGTTCCGCCGCAGGCGCGGCATCGCCGTCGCCATCACCGCCAGCGGCAACTACCTCGCCGGGGCGATCTGGCCGGTGGCGCTGGCGGGCGTGCTGTCGGGCCAGGGCTGGCGCGTGGTCTATGTCATCCTCGCCCTCCTCGTCGCCGGCGCCGTCCTGCCGCTCGCGCAGCTCCTGCGCCGCCGCCTGCCCGATCTCAGCCTCAGCGCGGCGGCGCAGGCCTCGCCCTTCGTGCCGCGCCAGGTGCCCTGGTCGCCCCGCGCGCTGATGTGGATCCTGGCGCTGGCCGGCGTCGCCTGCTGCGTGGCGATGTCGATGCCGCAGGTCCATATCGTCGCGCTCTGCGTCGATCTGGGCTTCGGCCCCGCCGTGGGCGCCGAGATGCTGTCGCTGATGCTTCTGGGCGGCGTCGTCTCGCGCCTCGTCTCGGGGGTGATCGCCGACAAGCTCGGCGGCGTGATGACGCTCCTGATCGGCTCGGTCCTGCAGATGCTGGCGCTGATCCTCTACCTGCCCGCCGACGGGCTCGCTTCGCTCTATCTCGTCAGCCTGATCTTCGGCCTGTCGCAGGGCGGCATCGTGCCCGCCTACGCGATCATCGTGCGCGAATACATGCCCGCGCGCGAGGCCGGCGCGCGCGTCGGTTTCGTCATCATGGCGACGATTCTCGGCATGGCCCTGGGCGGCTGGATGTCGGGCTGGATCTTCGACATGACCGGCTCCTACACGCTGGCCTTCGTCAACGGCATCGCCTGGAACGGACTCAACATCGCGATCATGCTCCTGATCCTCCTGCGCTCCCGCCCCGCCGCCCCGCGCGAGGCGCTGGCCGCCTGACGCCCGCGGCCCGCGATGCCTCAGCGGCACCCGAACCGGTCGCGCGAAAAAATAATACTCAAGGTATTACTTTGGCCTTCAGGGCCGCGGATCGGGCGCGGCGTTGCATTGCACCCCCCACCGAACGTTGCGCCCCTGCGGCGCGGTACGGCCCTAATCGGGCCAGAATCGGGCCTTCTGGCAGCAAAATGTCATACGCTTGTCATACGCATAGCATACGCTTGTCATACGCTTGGTGACACCCGGATTCCCAACGAAGCAAGGCCCGCCGGCTGATCCACAGCCGCCACGACACCGCCCCCCGCGCGCCCCGCAAAGGTTTCGGTAACCGCCGCTCTCGCGGCCTCAGGCGACCAGCGCCTCGGCCCGTTTCAGGTCCACGCTCACGAGCTGGCTCACCCCCATCTCGGCCATCGTCACGCCGAACAGGCGATCCATCCGCGCCATGGTGATGGCGTTGTGGGTGATGATGAGAAACCGCGTCTCGGTCCGCCGCGTCATCTCGTCCAGAAGGTCGCAGAAGCGCACCACGTTGGCGTCGTCCAAGGGCGCATCCACCTCGTCCAGCACGCAGATCGGCGCGGGATTGGCCAGGAACACCGCAAAGATCAGCGCCAGCGCCGTCAGCGTCTGCTCGCCCCCCGACAACAGGCTGAGAGAGCTCAGCTTCTTGCCCGGCGGCTGGCACAGGATCTCCAGCCCCGCCTCCAGCGGATCGTCGGATTCGACCAGCACCAGCCGCGCCTCGCCGCCGCCGAAAAGATGCGTGAACAGCGTGCCGAAATTGGCATTCACCTGGTCGAAAGCGGCCAGCAGACGCTCCCGCCCCTCGCGGTTCAGGGCCCCGATCCCGGCACGCAGCTTGCCCACCGCCGCCTCCAGATCGGCGCGCTCGCGGATCAGCAGGTCGTGCTCGCCCTGCAATTCGCGCGCATCCTCCTCGGCCCGCAGGTTGACCGCCCCCAGCCCGTCGCGCGCCCGCCGCAGACGCGCGATCTCATGCTCCAGCGCCTCGGCCGAGGGCATCGTGTCGGGGTCCGCATCGAGCCGCGCCAGCAGCGCCTGCGGCGTCGTTTCCAGTTCTTCCTCAATGCGTTGCGCGGCGGCCTCTACCGCCTCCACCGCCGCATCGACCCGCGCCTCGGCCCGCGCCCGCGCCTCCCGCGCCTCGCCCGCCGCACGCTCCGCCGACCGCTCGGACTCCTGCGCCTTCCGAAGCGCCCCCTCGCCCGCGATCAGCGCCTCGACGGCCGCCGTGCGGCGGGATTCGGCCTTGGCGATGGCCTCGCCCAGTTCCTCGCGTTTCTCGGCGATTTCCTCGGGCGCGGCCTGCGCGGTCTCCAGTTCGATCTCGGCCGCCTCGGCGCGCGATTCCAGCTCCGCGATCCGGTCCGCGGCGCTGGCCTTGCGCGCCCGCCAGGACTGCACCTCCTTCGCCACGTCCTGCGCCCGCTTGACCCGCGCCGCCCCGTCGCGGCGCAGTTCATCCTGCGCCGCGCGGCGCGACATCATGGCGATCCGCGCCGCCTCGACCTGCATCCGCAGCGCCTCCAGCCCCTCGCGCGCCTCGCTCAGGTCGGCCAGCCCCTCCAGCGCGCGCTCGGCCTCGGCCAGCCGCGCGCCCGCCGCCATCGCCGCCTCGCGCATCCGCTGCATGGTCAGCTCGGCGCTCTCGCGGCGGGTCCGCGCCACGCTCACCTCCGCCTCGGCGCGGGTCAGCGCGCGGGCCGCATCGGTCACCCGGACCTCGGCCGCGCGCCGTGCATCCCGCGCCGCGCGATCCGCCTCGGTCGCCGCCGTCAGCACCGATTGCGCATCGTCATGGGCCGCGCGCGCCGTGGCGAGCGTTGCGTTCGCACTTTCCAGATCGGCGCGCAAAGCGGCCAGCCGATTGACCTGTTCCAGCCGTTGCGCGGCCGCGCTCGGCGCATCCTCGGCCCGCTGCATCAGCCCGTCCCAGCGCCAAAGATCCCCCGCCCGCGTCACCAACCGCTGCCCCGGCGCAAGCGCCCCATGCAACGCCGCCGCCGCCTCGGCCTCCACCAGTCCGATCTGCGACAACCGCCGGGCGAGCGCCGGCGGCGCGGTCACATGCGCCGACAGAGCCGACGCGCCCTCGGGCAGCGGCGCGGGGGTGGCGTAGGCAGGTAGCGCGTGCCAGCCGCTGCCCGTCTCGACCTCCGCCGCGCGCAGGTCGTCGGCCAGCGCCGCGCCCAACGCCCGTTCGTATCCCGGGGCCACGCTGATGCGGTCGACGATCGCGCCGCCGTCCTTGCGGTCGCGCGCCAGCAAGCGCTCAAGTGCGTTCACCTCGGCAGAGAGCGCACTGACCGCGCCTTCGGCCTCGGCGCGAACCGACCGGGCCTGAGCCTCGGCGGCGATGGCGTCGCTGCGCGCGGCCTCAGCCGTCCCAAGCGCGTCCTCCGCCCCTTCCAGCGCGGCGGCGGCTTCTTCCTGTGCGTCTACGGTGGCGTCCTGCGTGGCGCGCGCGGCGGTTTCGGCCTGCGCCGCAACGGTGGCCTCGGCGCGCGCCTTCTCGGCCTCGGCCTCGGCGCGCGACTGGTCGGTGCGCGCGTCCTGCGCGGCCCGGGTCAAAGACTGGTGGCGGGCGGACAGGCGCGCGATATCCTCCGTCTGCGCGCCCAGATGCGCCTCCAGCGCGCGCAACGCCTCGGCGGCCTCCGCAGCAGCGGCTTCGGCCTCGGCCAGCCGCGCATCGTGCCCCGCGCCCGCCTTGGTCAGCGCCTCGGCCTCCCAGTCGAGGCGGCCAATGGTTTCGTCGGCATCCGCAGCCAGCGCCGCCTCGCGCTGCGCATCGGCGCGCAACTGATCGATCCGCTTGGTCAGCGCCGCCACCGTCTCACGCGCGCGGGCCTCCTGGTCGGCGAGCGTGTCGCGCTGGACCTGCAGGCGCTGCAGGACAGCGCCGGCGATCGCCTCTTCCTCGCGCAGGGGGGGCAGCGCGATCTCGGCGCTTTCGCGCGCGGCGCGGGCCTGGATTGCGGCGCGTTCACCCAGCGCGGCCTGGCGCACCGCCTCGGCCAGCAGCGCCTGCATGGCGGTCTGCGCGCTGTCGGCATCGCGCCAGCGGATATAGAGCGCAAGCCCCTCGGCCTTCCTGAGCGCGCTGGCAATCTCGCGGTAGCGCGCGGCCTGGCGGGCCTGCCGGGCGAGCACCTGCAACTGCTGCGCCAGCTGGTCGACGGTGTCGCCCACGCGCGACAGGTTCGTCTCGGTACCCTGCAGTTTCAGCTCGGCCTCATGCCGCCGCTGGTAAAGGCCCGAGATGCCGGCAGCCTCTTCCAGGATACGGCGGCGCGCCTTGGGGCGCGCGTTGATGAGTTCCGAGATCTGCCCCTGCCGCACCAGCGCCGGTGAATGCGCACCGGTCGAGGCATCGGCAAAGAGCATCTGAACGTCGCGCGCGCGCACATCCTTGCCATTCACCTTGTAGGCCGAGCCCGCATCGCGCGTGATCCGGCGCGTGATCTCCAGCGCATCGGCATCGTTGAAGCCCGCCGGTGCCAGGCGCTCGGAATTGTCCAGATGCAGCGCCACCTCGGCAAACGAGCGCGCGTTGCGGCTGGAGGTTCCGGCGAAGACGACATCCTCCATCCCCGAGCCCCGCATCGCGGTCGGGCGGTTTTCACCCATCACCCAGCGCAGCGCCTCCAGAAGGTTCGACTTGCCGCAGCCGTTGGGGCCCACGACACCGGTCAGGCCCTCCCGGATGATCAGATCCGTAGGGTCGACAAAGCTCTTGAATCCGTTGAGCCGCAGCCGGGTGAAGCGCAAGAGGGTGCCTGACGTTGGTGTTGTATGCTCGTTTTGAGTCAGTCTGTGCCACAGCGAGCGCATGAGTCAAGCGATCTCTACCGCATCTGGCGAAACCGCCTTTCTTATCCCCAAGATGTGCGCTGCGACACCCTGCCACAGTTCAATCTGGGCGATGCCCTTTATATTCCTTTTTATGAATATTTAGCCGAGGAATTCGTCATGACCCCCGTCCACCGCCCCGCAGATACCTATTCGCCGCTTTACTTCCTCTCCACGCTCGGCGCCGGGGGGTTGGTGGTGACCTTCTTCATGTGGCTGATGTTCTGGATCCCGCATCCGGGCCAGCCGGTGCCCGTCTTCGAAGATATCGCAGCCGCCTTCGCCACCGGAGGCCTTGCGGTTCAGGCGATGATCGCCGCGGCCCTGGCGGGAATCGCGGGCTTTGCGATCCTGCATGTGAAATCGCTCATCTGGAACCTGCGCCGCTTCGCCGAATGGCGCCGCAGCGAGGCCTTCGCGAAGTTCGCCAGAACGAATGCGCAATCGCAGGTCATGGCCGCGCCGCTTGCCGTGTCGATGGCGGTGAACGTCGGCTTCATTCTGGGCATGGTCTTCGTGCCGGGTCTCTGGGCGGTGGTCGAGTATCTGTTCCCGATCGCGATGGTCACCTTTCTGGCGATCGGCATCTGGGCTTTCCGCCTTTACGGGGCGTTCATCGGTCGGGTGCTGACCGAGGGTGGCTTCAACTGCGCGGCGAACAACAATTTCGGCCAGATCCTGCCGGCCTTCGCCTTCTCGATGGTGGGCGTCGGGCTGGCGGCGCCCGCGGCGCTGAGCACGACCCCGGCGATTGCCGGTGCCGGCCTGGTGTTGTCGACCTTCTTTCTGGTCACGGCTGGACTGATCGCGGGACTGGCGCTGATCCTCGGTTTCCGATCGATGATGGAGAACGGCGCCAACCCGGAAACCGCGCCGACGCTGATGATCGTCGTGCCGCTGGTCACCGTGCTCGGCATACTGACCTTGCGCCAGCATCACGGGCTGCACGAGCACTTTGGCGCCGTGGCGATCGCGGGTGAAAACCTGGCCTATCTCGCCAAGCTCGTCTCGGTGCAAGTGGTCTTCGGGCTCTTCGG
>SLKW01000467.1 GCA_007134405.1 Paracoccaceae bacterium | reverse complement strand
TCCCGCGGCAAGGTGGAAGGCGTCGATGTCCCGGCGAAAGGCGCGCTCGATCCCCGGACGCAGCACCTTGACGGCCACGTCCTGTCCGGTGCCGGCCACCCGCGCGCGATGGACCTGCGCGATCGAGGCCGCAGCAACAGGTTCGGAGAATTCCGAAAAAAGCGCGTCCACCGGACGCTCCAGCTCTGCCGCAACCATGGCGCGGGCCTCTTCCAGCGAGAACGGCGGCAGCTTGTCCTGCAGATACCGCAGCTGGTTCGCCAGTTCGGTTCCGACGATGTCGGGCCGCGTCGAAAGCAGCTGGCCGAATTTGATATAGGCCGGGCCAAGCGCAGTCAGCGCCCGCGGCACCGGCGGCAGCGTCGTGTCGCCCTTCAGTCCCAGCCAGGCCCAGGGCCATCCCAGCACGCGCGCCAGAACCCGCAGACGTGGCGGCGCGTTCAGCGCGACCAGCACCTCGCGCATGGCCCCGGTGCGCTCAAAGGTCGCGCCGGTCCGGATCAGGCGCCAAAAGTTGTGCGGTCCCCGCATCGGATCAGAGCTTCCAGCCGGAATGCAGCGCCGCGACGCCCATCGACAGGTTGCGGTACTTCACCTGCTCGAAGCCGGCCGCGCGGATCATGGCCGCGAACGTGTCCTGATCCGGAAAACGGCGGATCGATTCGACAAGGTACTGGTAGCTGTCGCGCTCGCCCGCCACGGCCTGCCCCATCGCCGGAATCACATTGAATGAATAGAGGTCGTAGAGCTGCTGCAGCGGCGCGCTGGTGACCTGGCTGAACTCAAGCACCATCAATCGCCCGCCGGGACGCAGGACGCGGTACGCCTCCGACAGCGCATCCTCGATCCGCGTGACGTTTCGAATGCCGAAACTGATGGTGTAGAGGTCGAAGCTGGCATCCTCGAAGGGCAGCGACATTGCATCGCCCACCACCCAGTCCAGCTGTGGCCCCAAGGCTTCGGCCTCGGCGCGGCGGCGACCCTCGGCAAGCATCGGCTCGGTCATGTCCAGCACCACCGCCGTTGCCCCGGACCCCGCGCGATGCAGGAAGCGAAACGCGATGTCGCCGGTCCCGCCGGCCACGTCCAGCAGGCGCTGGCCGGGCCGCGGAGCCAGCCAGTCCATCATAGCGTCCTTCCAGACCCGATGGATGCCCGCGCTCATCAGGTCGTTCATGAGGTCGTAGCGGGCGGCCACGCGCGTGAAGACGCCATGGACCAGGCCGGCTTTCTGCGCCTCGTCAACCTCCTGATAGCCGAAGTGCGTCGATCGCTGGTTTTCGGTCGTCATCCTGGCTCCTGTCGGACCTTGCGCCTGCCCCCTCCTTACAGGATGCTGCGCCCCCTGCAAATGCGACGCCGAGGCCCTGCCCGTGCCCGAACTGCCCGAGGTCGAAACCGTTCGCCGCGGCCTTCAGCCAGCGATGGAAGGCGCCCGCATCCTCCGCGCTGATATCCGCCGCGAAGGGCTTCGCTGGCCGTTCCCGCCGAAGCTGGCCGAACGGCTGACCGGGGCGCGCGTTCTGCACCTGCGGCGGCGGTCGAAGTACATCCTCGCCGATCTGGACACGGACGAGACGATGCTGCTGCACCTTGGCATGTCGGGCAGGATCATCGTGTCCGGGTTGGGCGCAGGCCTTGTGCCTGGCCGGTTCCACCATGACCATCCCGCGCCCGAACGGCACGATCACGTGGTCTTCGACATGGACACCGGCGCCCGAGTCACTTTCAACGACGCCCGCCGCTTTGGCGCGCTCGACCTGATCGAGACGGCGCTGGCCGAGGGACATCCGCTCCTTGTCGGGCTCGGGCCCGAACCGCTGGGCAACGCCTTCAACGCCGATTATCTGGTCGCGCGCTTCCGCGGCCGAAAGGCGCCAACCAAGGCGATGCTGATGGATCAGCGAATCGTCGCGGGGCTGGGCAACATCTACGTTTGCGAGGCGCTGTTCCGCGCCGGCATCCACCCCGCGCGCCCGGCCGGCAGGATCGGTCGCATGCGTCTCGAGAGGCTGGCGCAGGCGGTGCGCGCCGTGCTCGCCGAGGCGATCGAGGCGGGCGGTTCCAGCTTGCGCGACTACCGCCAGGCGGACGGGGAATTGGGCTACTTTCAGCACGCGTTCCGCGTCTACGACCGCGCAGGCCTGCCATGCCCGACCGACGGTTGCCCCGGCACCGTGCGCCGAATCGTGCAGTCCGGACGCTCCACCCACTACTGCCCGCGTTGCCAGAGATAGGGCGATTGCCGCTGGCTTCGCGTCTTTGCCGCAGCGGCACTTTCCGTTGGCTCGCGCCTTCCTGAACCGCTTTCGCCGAAAGTTTCTCTGTGGTTAACGGCTCGGATTTCCGAAGTAAAATCAATAATCTGCCAAAGCGTCCAACCTTGGACCGTTTGGCTTTCGGGCGGTGTCTGGCCACCGATCGACGGATCGACCGACGGCATGAGAGGGTGCTTGATCCCCGCCTCCATCCTGCTAGACGTGAGCCGGCATCGCTAAGACGGGGGCACCACCCATGGCCTACGAGACCATCACTGTCGAGATTTCTCAGCACGTCGCCCTGATGCGGCTGAACCGGCCCGAGGCGTTGAACGCGCTCAACGCGCAACTGCTGGGGGAACTCGCCGACGCACTCAAGGCCGCTGACCGCAACGACAAGGTCCGCTGCATTGTCATCACCGGATCCGAGAAGGCCTTCGCTGCCGGGGCCGATATCGCCGAGATGTCGAAGAAAAGCTTCGTCGATGCGTTCGAGGAGGACCTCTTCACCGAACCGACCGAAGCGCTTCTGTCGGTGCGCAAGCCCATCATCGCCGCCGTGTCGGGTTACGCGCTGGGGGGCGGGTGCGAACTTGCCATGATGTGCGACTTCATCATCGCCGCCGACAACGCCAAGTTCGGCCAGCCCGAGATCAACCTTGGCGTGGTGGCCGGCATCGGCGGCACCCAGCGCCTGACGCGTTTCGTCGGCAAGTCGAAGGCGATGGACATGCACCTGACCGGCCGCTTCATGGACGCCGAGGAAGCTGAACGCTCGGGACTGGTCAGCCGCGTCGTGCCCGCCAAGAAGCTGATGGAAGAAACGATGGCCGCGGCGCACAAGATCGCCGCCAAGTCGCTGATCGCCACCCGCGTCGTCAAGGAGGCTGTGAACCGCAGCTACGAGACGACCCTGCGCGAAGGCGTGCTTTTCGAACGGCGCATCTTCCACGCACTTTTCAGTACCGAAGATCAGAATGAAGGCATGAGCGCCTTTCTGGAAAAACGCGAGGCGCAGTTCCGCGATCGCTGACGGCTGCCCCAAGTGGCGTAACTTACCCCTTTCCTTCGCGCCCGCCATGCCGTATAGGCTGCCGCCACATGCGCGTGGGCCCGCTTAGGCAGGAAAAGAACCGGTCGATCTTGATCGGTCTTGGGTCTTTTGCGCTATCGAAACCGCAACAGACCTGAAAGACCGTTCCCCATGGCCAACACGCCCCAATCCAAGAAACGCGCTCGCCAGTCCGAAAAGCGCTTCGCCGTCAACAAGGCGCGCCGCTCCCGCATCCGGACATTTCTGCGCAAGGTCGAAGAAGCGATCGCGTCGGGCAACGCCGATGCGGCCAAGGACGCCCTGCGCACCGCTCAACCCGAACTCGCTCGCGGCGTGTCGAAGGGGGTTCTGCACAAGAATACCGTTGCGCGGAAAATGTCCCGCCTGTCGGCCCGCGTGAAGGCGCTGACAACCTGATTCCGGTCGCGCGCTCACGGCGCGCAACCCGTTGAAACGTCAAAAAGCGTGCCGGAAACGGCGCGCTTTTTTGGTGATGTGCGCGCCAGGTTGCACAACCACAAGATGTGGCAAGAAACGCACGCGTGGAGCGATTCTTTCGTCTCGAACACGAGTCAAGCGTCATGTTCGGTTGCCGAGCATGTCACCGGCTTGCTAACTTATCCTTGCGATTCACATGGTCCTGGGGGGGATGAATGTGACGCATGATTCCCGCGCGGCGCGACTGGCCTGAGAAGGGTAGTTCGCCTGTGGGTTGTGCGTGCCTGTCAAGGTTGGGCGCCTCTATTTGGCGTCCCCATTCGATCGCCCTTATTCTGTTGCGACGCGTCTTGCGCGCGACCTCCGCAGCATCGGCTTTGGCCGATTCTTGATGCAGGACTTCTGTGGCTTGCACCCGGCTCCGTGCGGTGTCGGCAATCGAAAAGGGCAGAAGCACGCCTGCATCGAACAGGCGGCGATGGGGTCGAACAGAATGACGGACGCGGCATGGAGCACGGTACGCAACTCTCTCAAGGGCGTGATCGGAGACAATAACTACGTCACCTGGATTGCCCCGCTGAAACTTTCCAGCGCTCAAGATGGTGTCGTTCACCTCTCGGCTCCAACGAATTTCGTCGCGAATTGGGTTAACCGCCACTATGCCGACCATATCCTGCGCTGTATCGCGGCCGCTGGCGAGCCGGTAAGCCGGGTTGAGATCAGTGTAGACACCGCGACGCCACGTACCGATGATCGTTTGCAGCGTACGCTGAAGGCGGCGCCCTTGGTCGCACCAAGTCGCAGCAGTGACGATGCCGATCCGGTGGCCGGTCTGGATTCGCGTTATACATTCGACAATTTCGTCGTCGGCAAGCCGAACGCCCTCGCGCATGCCGCCGCGCGGCGTGTGGCCGAGGGGAGTGCCGTCACCTTCAATCCGCTCTTCCTCTACGGCGGGGTCGGGCTTGGCAAGACGCATCTGATGCATGCGATCGCCTGGGAACTGCATGCCCGTAACCCGGAACTGCGCGTACTCTATCTGTCGGCCGAGCAGTTCATGTATCGTTTTGTCACCGCCTTGCGCGAGCGCAGCGTTATGGATTTCAAGAACCTCTTCCGCTCGGTTGACGTTCTGATGGTCGATGACCTGCAGTTCATTGCCGGCAAGGACAGTACGCAGGAAGAGTTCTTCCACACCTTCAATGCTCTCGTTGACCAGAACCGCCAGCTTGTCTTTTCGGCCGATCGCGCGCCGGGAGAGATCAAGGATCTTGAGGACCGGATCAAGTCGCGTCTGCAAAGCGGCCTCGTCGTCGATCTTCATCCAACGGATTACGAATTGCGCCTGGGTATCCTGCAGCAGAAGGTGGCGCTTAATCGGGCCAGCTACGGGGATGTTGTGATTGGCGATGGCGTTTTGGAGTTTCTCGCTCATCGCATCACCACCAATGTCCGCATTCTCGAAGGGGCGCTGACCCGGCTTTTCGCGCTGGCAAGCCTTGTGGGTCGCGAGATCACCCTGGACCTGGCGCAGGACACGCTCGCTGATATCCTGCGCTCCTCCGAACGGAAGGTGACGGTCGAGGAGATCCAGCGCAAGGTTGCCGAGCACTACAACATTCGCCTCTCTGACATGATCGGTCCCAAGCGTCAGCGAACTATCGCCCGGCCAAGGCAGATTGCGATGTACTTGGCGAAAAGCCTCACCACCCGGTCGCTGCCGGATATCGGGCGCCGGTTTGGCGGCCGCGACCACACCACGATCATGCACGGCGTGCGCAAGGTCGAGGAATTGCGCTCGACCGACAGCCAGCTTGCCGAGGACCTGGAACTGCTGCGGCGGCTCCTGCAAAGCTGAAGCTTGACGCCGCGCACAAAGGGCCGCAAACAGTGAACAAAAGCGGACAGGCCGGGGCTGGCGAGGGTCAGCGCCGGCCTGTGCACCGAAGAAGACGGGACGCGGGACGGGACGCGAGGGGACGGAATGAAACTCAGCATCGAACGAGCGACGCTCTTGAAAGCCGCGGGGCAGGCGCAATCGGTCGTCGAGCGGCGCAACACCATCCCGATCCTCGCCAATGTGTTGATCGAGGCTGAGGGCGACACCGTTAGCTTCCGCGCCACCGACCTCGATATCGAGGTGATCGACCGGGCGCCTGCAAAGGTCGAACGCGCCGGAGCCACAACCGTCTCGGCGGTGATGCTGCACGAGATCGTGCGTAAGCTGCCCGATGGCGCGCTGGTGGAATTGGCCGACGACCCACGCACCGGGCGTTTGACGGTCGAGGCCGGGCGGTCGAGCTTCTCGCTCGCGACGCTCCCGCGTGAGGATTTCCCGGTCATGGCTTCGTCGGAATACACGACCAATTTCTCGGCACAGGCAGCTGATCTTCGCCGGCTATTCGATAAATCGAAATTCGCCATTTCGACTGAAGAGACGCGCTATTACTTGAACGGAGTGTTTTTCCACGTTGCCGAAGGCGAGGAGGGGCGGGTGCTGCGTTGCGTCGCCACCGACGGGCACCGGTTGGCGCGGATCGACGCGCCACTTCCGGAAGGCGCCGAGGGGATGCCCGGCGTGATCGTGCCGCGCAAGACGGTCAACGAACTGCGCAAGCTTGTGGAGGATGCCGAAGCACAGATCGCGGTATCGGTTTCGGAAACCAAGATCCGCTTTGCCACGCCCGAAATCGCGCTCACGTCCAAGGTGATCGACGGCACTTTTCCCGACTATACGCGGGTCATCCCGGTAGGCAATTCCCGCCGGCTGGAGGTCGATGCCGATGAATTTGCGCGTGCCGTGGACCGCGTTGCGACCGTTTCTTCGGAGCGCTCGCGGGCGGTCAAGCTCGTGATGGACAATGACGCATTGACGCTTTCGGTAAATGCCCCGGACAGTGGCGCCGCGACCGAGGAGTTGGTCGTGGCCTATGGTGACGAACGGTTAGAGATCGGCTTCAATGCCAAGTATCTCGTCGAGATCTCGAGTCAGATTGATCGTGAGAACGCCGTTTTTCTTTTCAACTCCGCCGGCGATCCGGCGCTGGTGCGCGAAGGTGGCGATCAAAGCGCCGTCTATGTCGTCATGCCGATGCGCGTCTGATCGCCCCGTCCTTCTTCCGGGTCGGCGGGCTGACGCGGGCTGTTCCAGAAGCAGGTAACGGCGCCCACGGTTTCAGGAGCGCCCGGCTATGGCGCCATATCTCAAAACGCTCACGCTCTCGCATTTCCGCTCGCACAAGCGCGCGGCGCTTTCGTTTGATGGAAAACCGGTGGTGTTTTTCGGCCCTAACGGAGCCGGAAAAACCAATCTCCTTGAAGCCATCTCACTCATTTCGCCAGGTCGCGGACTGCGCCGCGCGGCACCCCACGAATTTGTCCGGCTGCCGGAAGCACTGGGATGGCGTGTTTCGACAACCATCGACCTGAACGGGACGCTTTACGAAATCGAAACCGGGGCCGACCCCGACGCCGCACGCTTCGTGCGCATCGATGGCAAGGCAGCGCCGCAGGCTTCGCTTGGGCGCATTGCTCCGGTTCTCTGGCTGACCCCGGCGATGGACAGGATCTGGCTTGAGGCCCCCGAGGGCCGGCGGCGGTTCCTTGACCGAATGGCGATGGCCTTTTTTCCGGATCACGCGGAGGCGTCGCTTGCCTATGAAAAGGCCATGCGCCAGCGCAATCGGCTGCTGCGCGACCAGATCCATGACGGTGCCTGGTATCTGGCACTCGAGGCACAGATGGCTGATTCCGGCGCGCGGATCACCTGTAATCGCCGGGCCACTCTTGATCGCCTTGAGGCGGTGGCGGGGCAGGGGGGTGATTTTCCGATCGCTGCGCTTGCGCTTCAGGATGACGCGCCAGATGAAGAGAAGGCGCTCGCCACTGCCTTGGCAGAGGGGCGGCGCGCCGACATGGCGGCCGGCCGCAGCCTGATCGGGCCACACCGCGCGGACCTTCTTGCGCTTTGGGCGGAAAAGGCGATGCCGGC
>SLKW01000258.1 GCA_007134405.1 Paracoccaceae bacterium | reverse complement strand
TGGCGTCGGCCAGCGTCTGGTTCGGGGTCAGCGTGATCGGGTTGTAGACGATACCGGATTCGAAACGCTTGACGCGGCGAACCTCCTGCGCTTGCGCCTCCGTGTCGATGTTGCGGTGGATCACGCCCATGCCGCCCGCCTGCGCCATCGCGATCGCCATGCGCGCCTCGGTTACCGTGTCCATGGCCGAGGAGAGAAGCGGGATGTTTAGGCGGATGGCCTTCGTCACCAGGGTTGAGGTGTCGGCCTGTGCCGGCAGCACCGAAGAGGCGGATGGCACCAGAAGGACGTCATCAAAGGTCAGCGCCTCGCGAATCTGCATCGGGTGGCTCCGTCGGCTACAGGTCTCGTTTGGCACGTCCCTATTCCACGGGCGGGTGGAAAAGGGAAGGGTGGTCGTGGGAATTGCAGGCGGCCATCTGGGTGGGTCTCCGGATGGTTCAACTTGGCGCCGGTTTGGCGTGGGGGGCTTCTTGGCGTATTGGACAGGCGACCGGGTCGTGCCGGTGGCGACCACCGATACGTTGCTGGCTGCGCGTCGTGGCGCCAGCGTGCTCATCCGGACGGAGGCCGATCACCTGCAATCCTTCGCGGCGGATCCAGACATCTACCGCGGCGCCTTCGTGGCGTTCCTTGGGATGATCCGGCGCTGATCTAAAGCGGTATGCAATCGCATACAGTGCTTTCCATGACGCGCGAATTGGTCTATGAGGCGCGCAGCCGACTCAAACCGGAACGGAGGAAAGCATGACGAAGATCAAGGTGGAAAACCCCGTCGTCGAACTCGACGGCGACGAAATGACCCGGATCATCTGGGATTTCATCAAGAAAAAACTCATCCTGCCGTATCTGGACATCGACCTGAAATACTACGATCTCGGCATCGAGGAGCGCGACCGCACCGACGACCAGATCACCGTCGATGCCGCCCACGCGATCAAGCAGTACGGCGTCGGCGTGAAATGCGCGACGATCACCCCCGACGAGCAGCGGGTCGAGGAATTTGGCCTCAAGCAGATGTGGCGCAGCCCGAACGGGACGATCCGCAACATCCTCGGCGGCGTGATCTTCCGCGAGCCGATCATCTGCAAGAACGTGCCGCGTCTGGTGCCGGGCTGGACGCAGCCGATCGTCGTCGGCCGTCACGCCTTCGGGGATCAGTACCGGGCCACCGATTTCCGTTTCCCGGGCAAGGGGAAGCTCACGATCAAGTTCGTCGGTGAGGACGGCACGGTGATCGAGAAGGAGGTCTTCGACGCGCCGGGCGCGGGCGTGACGATGGCGATGTACAACCTCGATGAGTCTATCATCGACTTTGCGCGGGCCAGCATGAATTATGGCCTGTCGCGCGGCTGGCCGGTCTACCTGTCGACGAAGAACACGATCCTGAAAGCCTATGACGGCCGCTTCAAGGATCTGTTCCAGAAGGTCTACGAGGAAGAGTTCGAGGACAAGTTCAAGGCCGCGGGCATCACCTACGAGCACCGGCTGATCGACGACATGGTGGCCTGTGCGATGAAATGGTCGGGCGGCTATGTCTGGGCCTGCAAGAACTACGACGGCGACGTGCAGTCCGACACCGTGGCGCAGGGCTTCGGCAGCCTGGGTCTGATGACCAGCCAGTTGATGACGCCCGACGGGCAGATCGTCGAGGCCGAGGCCGCGCATGGCACCGTCACGCGCCACTACCGCCAGCACCAGGCGGGCAAGGAGACGTCGACGAATTCCATCGCCTCGATCTTCGCCTGGACCGGCGGGCTGAAGCACCGCGCCAAGCTCGACGACAATACCGAGCTGAAGAACTTCGCCGAGACGCTGGAGAAGGTCACCGTGCAGGCGGTCGAGGATGGCTACATGACCAAGGACCTCGCGCTGCTGGTCGGGCCGGACCAGAAGTGGCTGACCACGATGGGCTACCTGGAGAAGGTGGACGAGTACCTCAACAAGGCGCTGGCCAACTGAGGCTAGGACAGGAGCCGCGCGTTGCGCGGCTCCGCCACTTTCGGTTTGGTGATGGGTCCGCCAGCGGACCTTCCGCCAAGTCATTGACGTTACAGGTGCAATCTGGCGCCGTTAACCACAACGAAACCTTCTCCCGCCGAGGGGAGAACCGCCGTGACCGACCGAGACTTCAGGCCCGATGCCGCCCCAATGGCGCGCATCCCGCAGCGTCCGGTCGCGCTCAGACGAAGCGCCGGGAAACCAGAACCGAGCAGTTCGCGTGCCGCACGACGCGCGAGGCGGTCGATCCGATGAAATAATCGCCCAGCCCCGGTTTGTGCGAGGCGATCATGATGAGATCGGCGCCATTGTCCTCGGCGCTTTCCAGGATCTGCTTCGACGGCTTGCCCGAGCGCAGGTCGATTTCCACCGCCGGGCCGCGATGGCCGGCGGTCAGCGCTTCGAGTTTCTTGCGGACCTCGTTGCGCTGGGCGACGATCTGCTCCTTGGTGACGGCAGCGACCACGATCGAGGGGATTTCTTCCATCACGTGCACGACGGTGATGCGCCCGCCGGGGTCGAGCAGCTTGGTCGCCTTCTTGAGCAGGGCGCGCGTGGTCGCACCCTGGCTGAACAGTGCGGCGGCAATGACGATGGACTTGAACATCTGCGTCTCCTGACTTCATCCCGGTTCCGCGCGGGCAACCAGGGGGCCTGTCGCGGCCCGATTACACGCGGCCCGTCAGCGCAGGACAAGAACCGAGGTTTCGGCGTGGCGCACCACGCGGGCGGCGGTCGATCCGATGAGGTAATCGCTCAGCCCCGGCTTGTGCGAGGCGATCATGATCAGATCCGCCTTTTTTTCGCGCGCAGTTCCCAGGATGCCGACCGAGGCAGTGCCGCTGCGCACCACGACTTCGGCCTTTGCACCCTTGATGCCGGCCGCAAGCTGGTCGAGCTGATCGCGCACCTTGCGCTGGTGATCGCTCATATGCGTGCGCGGCACATGCGCGGCGGCGTATTTCGGGATCTCGTCGAGCACGTGAACGAGGATGACGCGACCGCCGGGGTTCACCAGGTCTTCGGCCTTCTCGATCATGGAGCGGGTGGAGCTGCCCTTGTCGAAGAGCGCGGCGGCAATCAGGATTGTGTCGTACATCAGCGAGGCTCCCTCGGGTGACTTCAGGTGCCAGCCCCGCTGGCGCCAGGCTCGTGGCCCGCGCCCACAAGCCGGCCGCCATCCGGCCTAGCTTTTCAGGAAGTCCCGGTCAACCGCAACCGGCGCGGGCCTGCAGAGAAGACACAAGCCCCGTGGCCCCGGCGGATCAGAACGCCTTGAAGGTCATGGTGGTCAACGTGCGCGATATGTTGGGCACGTCGAACAGCCGCTCGGTCAGGTAATGGCCGACATCCTCGCCGTCGGGGATGTAGACCTTGGCGATCAGATCGTACTCGCCGCTGGTCGAATAGAGTTCCGAGACGACCTCGCGGTCGTAGATATCGGCGGCGACCTGGTAGGTCGTCCCGGGCGTGCAGCGGAACTGGACGAAAACGCATTGCATGGCCAACCTCGCGCTCGATGCGGCGCCAACCTATGCCAGACGCCTCCTACGGCGCAAGCGCTCAACCGTCGAGCGGATAGTCCGCCAGGGCATCGTAGACCGGCCCCTCGGCGCGCAGGAGCGAGCGGTAGAGGATGAACCTGTCGACGGTGAAGGGCGGCGAGGTGACCGCGCCGATCTCGCCCATGGCCTTGGCAAGCTCGCCCGCGCTGACCTGGCCCGGCGCGAACCGGCCGAGCGTTACATGCGGCACGAAGCGCTTGCCCTCCAGCGGCAGGCCCATGGAGCGGACGGTCTGCGCGATGCGCGCCTGCAGATGGTCCAGCGCCGGGGCGGGCGCGAGCCGGGCATGGACGTTGCGGGGCTTGTCGCCGCCGAAGACGCCAAGCCCCGCAAGCGCGAGCGACAGCGGCGCGGCGCGCAGGCGGGCGAGCGCCGTGTCGAGTTCCGCCAGATCCGGTTCATTGACTTTGCCGAGGAAGGCAAGCGTCAGGTGCATGTTCGCCGGCGGCACCGGACGCGGCAGCGGAAGCAGGAACTGCGTCACCGTCAACTGGTTGCGGATCGCCTCGGGCAGGGGCAAAGCGATGAAGGCGCGGATCATGCCGGTGGCTCCGGTGGCCGAGGGGCCGGTTGCGCAGCGCGGGCCCGGGGATCCGTGCCCCCGGGCCCGCGTGTCGGGTCGGATGGGCTCAGCGCGGTTCGGCCATCAGGCCCTTGATCAGCGCCACGCAGCCCAGCAGGAGGACCATCGCGAAGGGCAGGCCGGTCGAGACCGCCATCGCCTGCAGCGCTACCAGCCCGCCACCGATCAGCAGCACGGCCGCGACAAGCCCCTCGAACGTCACCCAGAAGATCCGCTGCACGACCGGCGCGTCGATCTTGCCGCCCGCCGTGATCGTGTCGATCACCAGCGAGCCCGAGTCCGACGAGGTCACGAAGAAGACGATCACCAGAATGATTGCGATGGTCGAGGTGATCGCCGCCAGCGGCAGTTCCGACAGCATTCCGAAGAGCGATAGCTCCGGCACATAGGTATCGATCACGTAGCCGTAGACGGCGCTTTCGGTGGCCCGCGCGATCATCTGGTCGATCGCGGTGCCGCCGAAGGTCGTCATCCAGATCGCCGAGACGAGGGTCGGGATGAGGAGCACGCAGGTAATGAACTCGCGCACCGTGCGGCCGCGGCTGACGCGGGCGATGAACATGCCGACGAAGGGCGACCAGCTGATCCACCAGGCCCAGTAGAAGGCCGTCCAGCCCTGGCGGAAGCCGTCATCGTCGCGCCCGATCGGGTTCGACAGCGCGAAGAAATCGCTCGCATAGGCGCCGAGGTTGCTGAAGAACTGCTGGACCAGTACCAGCGTCGGGCCAACGAGGATCACGAAGGCCATCAGGATCCCGGCGAGGATCATGTTGAACTCGGACAGCCGCTTGACGCCCCCCTCGAGCCCGCGCAGGACCGAGATCAGCGCCAGGACCGTGATCCCGAGGATCAGCAGCACCGCGGTGGTGACGTTCTCGCCCAGCCCCTCGATCCCCAGCACGAAGCCGATGCCGGCGGCGGCCTGGCTGGCCCCGAAACCGAGCGATGTCGCCAGCCCGAAGAGCGTCGCGAAGACCGCCAGGATATCGATGACATGCCCCGTCCAGCCCCAGACCCGCTCGCCGAAGATCGGGTAGAAGATCGAGCGCACAGTCAGCGGCAGGCCCTTGTTGTAGGCGAAAAGCGCAAGGCTCAGCGCCACGATCGCATACATCGCCCAGGGGTGCAGGCCCCAGTGATAGATCGTCGCCGCCATCGCCGTGCGCCGCGCCGCGTCGACCGCGACCGGATCGACCAGCGCGCCGTCGACGAGGCCCAGCTCGCGCGAAAGCGGCTGATCGCCCCAGGGCGTGGCGAAGTAATAGACGGGCTCCAGCACGCCGAAGAACATCAGCCCGATGCCCATGCCGGCGGCGAACAGCATCGCGAACCAGCCCAGGTAGCTGAAGTCGGGCGTCGCGTCAGCGCCGCCGATACGCACCCGTCCCAGTGGCGAGATCAGGATGCCCAGGCAGACCAGGACGAAGATGTTTCCGGCAATCAGGAAGAACCAGTCGAAACTCGAGGTCACGAAGCCGCGCATCGCGGTGAAGATCGGCTCGACCTGAGTCTGGAAGACCAGCGTCAGGATGACGAAGGCCAC
The DNA here is from genome assembly GCA_007134405.1 of Paracoccaceae bacterium. Taxonomy (GTDB): domain Bacteria; phylum Pseudomonadota; class Alphaproteobacteria; order Rhodobacterales; family Rhodobacteraceae; genus Pararhodobacter. The sequence continues at coordinate 2,179 of SLKW01000258.1, read as the reverse complement.
GATCACCGCGCCCGAGATCGCGAAGACCGGGTTATGGATATCCAGCCCGAACGGTCCCAATTGCGGGGTGATGTTGTTCTGGCCGACCTCGTAATCGGTGTCGATCACATCGGAGGCGCCTTCGGGCGGGGGAAGCGGTTCGCCGCTGCTGTCGTCGGACATAGGTCTTCCTCTCGTTCTTTTCGTGTCGGTCGCGCGGGGACCGCCGCGGCGCATCCGCGGCGGCGGCGTGCGACCCTCAGCGCACCACGAACACGGACATGGGCGCGTGGCCGGCGAGCTTGCCGCCGTGCGAGCCCCAGAAGTAATCCGCCAGCCCCGGCTTGTGCGAGGCGACGACCACCAGATCGGCGTTCGTGTCCTCGGCGGCGCGCAGAAGATAGCGGTCGACATCGATCGTGGGATCGGTGGCGGTATAGGCCTTTGTGTCGATCGCGACACCGTCGGCCTCGGACCGCTTGCGCGCGAAGGCGGCCAGCTTCTCGCCGAATTCGCGCGGATTGTGCGCCACCGCGGTGGGCGTCTCGGCGGTGACCGAGACATAGGTCAGCGTCGCGCCGTAATGCCTTGCCAGATCGGTGGCCGTCGCCAGCGCCTTGTCCAAGGGATCGGGATGGGCAAGATCGACCGGGACCACGATGTTTGAATACATGGCTTCCTCCTTGTCGCGCTTATGTGATGAACGCTGCGTCCCGATGGGTCAACCCTAGCGGTCGAGAAAGGCGCCCATGGCGCAAAAACGTCGCGCCAATGCCACCCAGCGACACCCGGGCCGTCCCCGGCCGCAGCTTGTTATGCGTCGGACTGCAGCGACAGCGGCGCCGCGGGGCCGGCCAGATCCGAGGTGTCGAGCGGTCGTGTGGGGCGGCCCAGGCGGTTGCGCACCACCCAGAGCAGCCGGTGCTCGGCCCGGGTGATCGCGACATAGGCCAGCCTTTTCCATAGCGCGATGCCGGCCTCGGTCCGTCCCGAACGCGCGGCGGCATAAAGATCGGGCGCGAAGACCTGCACCTCGGGCCATTGCGAGCCCTGCGCCTTGTGGATCGTGACCGCCGCCCCGTGCAGGAACGCCGCGCCCATGTTGGCGGCGTAGGGGATGACCGGCTCGGCATCGCCCTCGTGCTCGATCTTGATGATCGAGGCGGCCGAGATCTGCGGCTCCTCGGCGCCGATGACATGCAGGCGCGAAAAGCCGGGCTTGCGGCCGGGACCCAGATAGATGACCTGCGCGCCCTTGATGAGGCCGCGCGCCTCCAGGTCGATGCGCCGCTTGCGGTGCTTGAGCGGCAGTTCCAGCCCGTCGCAGATCAGCGGCTCGCCGGGCAGAAGCGCATCCTGCGGCGCGTCGTGCGAGGCGCGGAAGGCGTGGATCAGCCGGATGCGCGTGGCGTTGCGCCAGACCAGCACGGGGGAGCGCGCCATCAGGTCGGCATCGACGCGCGGCGCCCAGACGATCCGGTCGTCGGCCTGCGCCAGCTCCTCGATCCGCCGCTCGAACGTGTGGAATTCCAGTTCCGGGTCGCCCAGGGCATGCGCCAGGTCCAGGATCGGGTTGCCCTGCGCCTGCCGGTGAATACGGCTCAGCGTCACCTTGGCGGGCGCGGGCAGGGTGTCGAAGATCATCTCGCCCGACTGCCCGACCGGGGCCAGCTGCGCCGGATCGCCGAACAGGACGAGCGTGCGGAAGATCTCGCTCAGATCCTCGAACTGGCGCGCGTCCAGCATCGAGGATTCGTCGACAAAACCGATATCCAGAGGATCCTCGCGCCGTTTCCAGCCCTTGATGAAGTCGCTGCCCCTGAGCCCCGCTGCCGCCAGCGCGCCGGGGATCGACGGCACCTGCTCGTAGAAGGCCTTGGCGCGGTCGAGCGCGGTTTCGCCCAGGTCCGGCATGTCGGGGCGCGACCCGTTGCCGGCGAGCCATTCGGCGATCTTTTCGTATTCGGGGTCGTAGACGGGGGTGTAGAGGATGCGGTGGATCGTCGTCGCCGGGACGCCGCGCATGCGCAGGACCGAGGCCGCCTTGTTGGTGGGCGCCAGGATCGCAAGTGTGCGCCGCTCGCGCCGCCGCCGGCCTTCATAGTCGCCCGAGACGATCTCGACCCCGGCGGCGATCAGCGCGCGGGTGAGTTCGGCCAGAAGCATCGTCTTGCCCGAACCGGCCTTCCCCAGGATCGCC
>SLKW01000134.1 GCA_007134405.1 Paracoccaceae bacterium | reverse complement strand
CACGCGGGCCCGCGCGATCCGCATGGCAGCCGGCGGGCGGTCGATGCCTTCGATGCCCGCGCCGATGCCGAGGCGGTGCTTTCGTCCCTGGGGGCACCGGCGAAGCTGCAGATCGACCGTGCTGTGGCGGGCTGGTTCCATCCGGGTCGCGCCGGGCGGCTGACGCTGGGCCCGAAGCGAGCGCTCGCGTCCTTTGGCGAGGTGCATCCGCGCGTGCTGCGCGCCCACGGGATCAAGGGCGCGGCGGTCGCCTTCACGGTGGAACTTGCCGCGATCCCCGCGCCGCGCAAGACCGAGGCCACGCGCCCCGCACTGCAGATCAGCGACCTGCAGGCGGTCGAGCGCGACTTCGCCTTCGTCCTTGACGCGCGGACCGAGGCGCAAGCCGTCGTTCAGGCCGCTCAGGGGGCCGACAAGGCGCTGATCGAAAGCGTGCAGGTCTTCGACGAATTCGCCGGGCCCAAGGCCGAGGCGCAGATGGGGCCGGGCCGCAAGTCGCTGGCGATCACCGTGCGGCTGCAGCCAAAGGACCGGACGTTGACCGAGGACGAGATCGAGGCGGTCAGCGCCAAGATCGTCGACAAGGTGGCGAAAGCCACCGGTGGCAGCCTGCGCGGCTGAGCCGCGGGCGCCGGTCCGCGGCGTGGTTTGTCCGCGCCGCCGGCGGCTGCGATTGCCGGGCTCAACCTTCGGCGAAACGCGCGCGGCAGGCTTCGATCTGGCGGTCGGCGATCTCGCGTTCACGGGCGATGGCGCGCTCGAGGAGCGCTATGCGCTCGCGCTCGGTCGTGATGTTGATCGGGCGGCGGAATTCGCGCACCGTGTCGATCCAGTCGATGCAGCGGTACACCCGTCCGTAGGGGTCGCGGCACCAGGCCGGACCCATCTGCGGCTGGATGCGCCGTTCGATGGCATAGCCGCGGGCGAGATTGACGCGCCGCTCGGTCAGTTCCTGCTGCAGGAGGCGGATCTCGCGTTCGGCGCCCATGACACAGCGTTCGAGCGGCGTGGCGCAGGCCGTCAGCAGCGCCAAAGCGGCGAGGGCGGCAAGGGTTTTGGGTACGGGCACCGGCGATTCCCTCATAAGAAAGGGGAAAAGTGTAGCAGGCGCCGGGCAGCCAGCCAATGCGTGCTTAAGTCCCTCCGCGGGGCCCCGGTCGCGCGGCTCCCGGTGTTGCGCACGGGGCCCGGTGTTTTGCGCCCGGGGGCGGCGTCAGTCGTCGATCTCGCGCGCCTCGGAGGCGAGCATGATCGGGATGCCGTTGCGGATGGGGAAGGCCAGCCGCGCGGTGCGCGACACCAGTTCCTGCCGCGCCGCGTCGTAGGAGAGCTGGCCCTGCGTCACCGGGCAGACCAGCGCCTCGAGCATCTTGCGGTCGAAGGCCGGGCGGATCGGCCGGTCGGGCGGCAGGGTCCCGTCGGGCGGGGGCGGGGTCATTGCACCTGGTCCTCGGACGCGCCGCCCTGGCTGCGCAGGACGAATTCCATCAGCGTGACCAGCGTTTCGCGCCGGGTGGCGAGCGAGGGCGCTTCGAGCAGCGCCTGCTTCTCCTCGGGTGCGAAGGGACAGAGCATGGACAGCGAGTTGATGAGAAGCTCTTCCTCGGCCTCCTTCAGGCTGCCCCAGTCGGTCGACAGGTCGACGGCGCGGAAATACCGTTGCAGCAGGTCCAGGAACGCCGGCTTGTCGAATCCCGCGTCGGTCTCGGTCGGGCCAAGGTCGCGCTCGAATCCCGACCAGGTCACATTAGCGCGGCGGTAGGGGGCGAAGCCCTCGACCTCGCTGGCCATGCGGAAGCGCGAGACGCCGGTGAGCGTGATCATGTAGCGCCCGTCCTCGGTTTCCGAGAAGGCGGTCAGCCGGCCAGCGCAGCCAATGGCGTGCAGCCGCGCGCTGCTGCCGCCGGGCACCGTGCGCGGCTGGATCATGCCGATGAGCCGCTCGCGCGTTTTCATGCAATCGTCGAGCATGGCGAGGTAGCGCGGCTCGAAGATATGCAGGGGCAACCTGGCGCGCGGCAACATGAGCGCGCCGGGCAGCGGGAAGATCGGGATCGTGTCGGGCAGGTCGGCGGCTTTGAGCATGGCTCTGAAGTAATGCGCGCACAGGCTCAGGCAAATATCATCGAGCTGAGCCGGCGGCGGCCTTTCTGTGCCAATGGATCGTTGGGCTTGAGCGCGTCGAAAATGGTAAAGAGCTGCGCCTTGGCGGCGCCGTCGTTCCACTCGCGGTCGCGGCGGAAAAGCTCCAGCAACTCATCGACGGCGCCGGCTGCGTCGCCCTTGGCATAGAGCGCCTGCGCCAGATCGAAGCGCGCCTGGTGGTCGTTGGAATCGGCCTCCAGCGCGGCGCGGAATTCTTCGACCGGGCCAGCGTCGGCGGCCTGGCGGGCGAGCGCAAGCTGCGCGCGCGCGGCCTCGACCTCCTTGGCGCTGGCAATGGCCGGGGGCGCGTTGGCCAGAAGCGCCTCGGCCTGATCGAGCTCGCCCATCGACACATGCGCGCGGGCAAGTCCGCCGAAGGCGGCGGCGTTTTCGGGCTCTTCGCCCAGGATCGCGGCGAAGAGTTGCGCGGCATCGACCGCCGCACCCGCGGCCAGCATCTTCTCGGCCTCTTCCAGCGCCTCGCCCAGCCCGCCGTCGCCGGCGAGGCCCCCGAGCTTCTCGACGAAGGCCTTGAGTTCGGAGGGCGGCAGCGCGCCCTGGAAGGCATCGACCGGGCGACCCTGCCAGAAGGCGTAGACGGTGGGGATGGACTGGATGCGCAACTGCTGTGCGATCATCTGGTTTTCGTCGACATTGACCTTGACCATGCGCACCTTGCCGCGCACCGCCGTCACCGCCGCCTCCAGGGCCGGGCCGAGCGTCTTGCACGGACCGCACCAGGGCGCCCAGAAATCGACGATGACCGGCACCTCCTGACTGGCCTCGACCACATCGGCCATGAAGGTGGCTTCGGACGAATCCTTGATGATCGGCGCCGTCTGCGCGGCCTTCGGATCGGACATTCCCAACATGGCGGTTCCCTCTGATTGCTCGTTGGACCTTATATGCGCATGTGCGGCGAAAAGGCCAAGGGGGCGCGCTTGACCGGAATGGGCGGCACGATACCTGAGCGCTACCGGGAACCAGAGGGGGAATGGGATGCGCGCGCTGATCGTCGGAATCGCGCTTTTCTTTGCCGCAGCCGATCCGGCGCGGGCCTTCACCTTTACCGCGATCGAGGGAACGCCTCTGCCGCTGGAGGCGTGGCGCGGCCAGCCCGTTTTGGTGGTCAACACGGCTTCGCTTTGTGGCTTCACCCGGCAGTACCGTGACATGCAGGCGCTACACGATCGCTACGCGCCGCGCGGCCTGGTCGTGCTGGCGGTGCCGTCGGACGATTTCCGGCAGGAATTGGAGAGCAACGAAGCGGTGGCCGAGTTCTGCCAGGTCGAACTGGGCCTCGAAATACCGCTGACCGAGATCACGCGGGTCACTGGCCCGGATGCGCACCCGTTCTACCGCTGGCTGGCCGAGGAGCATGGACATAGACCGCGCTGGAACTTCAACAAGACGCTGATCGGAGGGGAGGGCGAGTTCCTGGGGTTCTGGGGATCGACGACCCGGCCCACGGCGCGTGCCGTCACGCGCGCGATCGAGGCGGCGCTGCCCCGCTGATGCCGGCGCCCATCTTCATCGGATCTGACATCTATCGCCATTCGAGCTACGGCGGGCGACATCCGCTGTCCATTCCGCGGGTCTCGACCGTCATGGATCTGGCGCGGGCCTTGGGCTGGTTGCCCGCCGCGCAGTACCGGACAAGCCCGCGCGCCAAACCCGCGGCGCTGACCGGCTTTCACACGCCCGATTATGTTGACGCCCTCATGCGGGCCGAGGCGGAGGGCGCGGTCGATGCCGAAACACGCGGCCGTCACGCCCTGGGCACCTTTTCCAACCCCGTCTTCCCCGAGGTTTTTCGCCGTCCCGCGACGGGAGCGGGGGGCGTGATGCTCGCGGCCGAGCTGGTGCGCGAGGGGGGCGTGGTGCATGTGCCGGGGGGCGGGACGCATCACGCGCTTTCGGATCGGGCGAACGGGTTTTGCTATCTCAACGATCCGGTCCTGTGCATCCTGCACCTGCGCGCCCTGGGGATGCGGCGCATCGCCTATGTCGATATCGACGCGCATCACTGCGACGGGGTCGAGGTGGCCTTTGCCGGTGCGCCGGATGTGCTGATGATCTCGGTTCACGAGGAGGACCGCTGGCCCTTCACCGGCCGGTTGCAGGACGATGGCGGTGGCAATGCCTTCAACCTGCCGGTACCGCGCGGCTTTGGCGATGCCGGGATGGCGCTGGTGCGCGAACGGCTCGTCCTTCCCGCGCTCGGGATCTTCGAGGCCGACGCGATCGTGCTGCAATCGGGCGCCGATGGGGTGACCGAGGATCCGCTGTCGCGGCTGGCGATGTCGAACGGGGCGCATGCGGCCATGGCGCTGGCGCTGCGTACGATGAGCCCGCGCCTGATCGTGTTGGGCGGGGGCGGCTACAATCCCTGGTCCGTGGGCCGGTGCTGGACGCGGATCTGGGGCGCGCTCAACGGCTTCGAGGCACCCGCGCGCCTGCCGCTCGAGGCAGCGGAGGTGCTCGAGGCGCTGACATGGTCCGGGCGCGCCGCAGGTCGGTCGCCCCCACCCGAATGGAAAGCCACGCTGGCCGACCCGCCGCGCCAGGGACTCGATCCCGCCGCCTTGAGCCGGCAGATCGTGCTTCTGGAAGCGCGTCTGCCGGGGCTGACGGACCGGTTGGCAAGATTGGGCGAGCCTGAGCGCGCGTCGCGCGCCGGGCCAGCACCACACCGTCACCAAGCGTGATCACGCTTCAGAATGCGTGATCACAAGAACCTCTTTTCGTCGCGCCGCGACACTTTTGCCCAACAATGGACGTGACATGGGATCAAAAATCACTAATTTCACGCCGAAGCCAGCGCCGGCAACCGGCGTTCGCCAAGACAGAGGGACCGATAATGGCTGACGTGAACCGGGGCAACCGGCCGCTCTCCCCGCATTTGCAAGTCTACCGACTGCCGCTCACTGCAAAGATGTCCATTACCCACCGGATCACCGGGGTCGGGCTGGTCCTGGGCGCGATCCTGGTGGTCTGGCAGTTCGTCGGTGCCGCGATCAGCCCGTCGCATTCCGATATGGTGGACGGCCTGCTGAGTTCGATCCTCGGGCAATTGATCTTGATCGGAAGTCTTTGGGCGTTGTGCTACCACGCGCTCAACGGGATCCGGCACCTGTGGTGGGACATGGGGCGCGGCTTCGATCTGGATTTCACCACCAAGGCCAATTACGCGGTGATCGGCGGCTCGGTCGTGCTGACGCTCATCTTCATCCTGGCGATTTGGTGAAGGAGGGCACGATGGGTTATCGCACCGATTACGCACGCGTTCAGCAACTCGGCACCGCGCATGAGGGTGTCGGCCACTGGTGGGGGCAGCGCATCTCGTCGCTCGCGCTCATTCCGCTGACGCCGTTCTTCGTCATCCCCTTTGGCCGCGCGCTCGGCGGCGGCTACGAGGCGATCGTGGCCACCTATTCAAGCTGGGGCAACGCCTTCATCGCAGTGGCCTTTCTGCTGGTGGGCTTCTGGCATCTGGCGCAGGGACTTCAGGTGGTGATCGAGGACTATGTTCCGCAAAAGTCGCTGCGCATGGGGCTTCTCATCGCCAACACGCTTTTCAACGGCGCGCTGGCGCTTGCCGGCACCTTCGCCATCCTGACCATTCTGCTGCGCGTCTGAGGACGATCCATGTCTGCATATGATATCGAAGAACATTCCTACGACGTCGTCGTGGTAGGCGCCGGCGGCGCCGGGCTGCGCGCGACGCTGGGAATGGCCGAGCAGGGGCTGAAGACGGCCTGCGTAACCAAGGTCTTTCCGACCCGCAGCCACACCGTGGCGGCACAGGGGGGCATCGCGGCTTCGCTGTCGAACATGGGCCCGGACAACTGGCAATGGCACATGTACGACACCGTCAAGGGCTCGGACTGGCTGGGCGACACGGATGCGATGGAATACCTGGCGCGCGAGGCGCCCAAGGCGGTCTACGAGCTCGAGCATTATGGTGTGCCCTTCAGCCGGACCGAGGACGGAAAGATCTACCAACGCCCCTTCGGCGGTCACACGACCGAGTTCGGCGAGGGCCCGCCGGTACAGCGCACCTGCGCCGCCGCTGACCGCACCGGGCACGCGATCCTGCACACGCTCTACGGCCGGTCGCTGAAGGAAAAGGCCGAGTTCTACATCGAATATTTCGCCACCGACCTTCTGATGGACGATGACGGGCGCTGCGTGGGTGTGCTTGCCTGGAAACTGGACGACGGCACGCTGCACCAGTTCAACGCCAAGGTGGTGGTGCTGGCCACGGGCGGTTACGGCCGGGCCTATTTCAGCGCGACTTCCGCGCATACCTGCACCGGCGACGGGAACGGAATGATTGCGCGCGCCGGACTGCCTCTCCAGGACATGGAGTTCGTGCAGTTCCACCCGACCGGAATCTACGGCGCGGGCTGCCTCATCACCGAGGGCGCGCGCGGCGAGGGTGGGTACCTGACCAATTCCGAAGGCGAGCGCTTCATGGAACGCTACGCGCCAACCTACAAGGATCTCGCCAGCCGCGATGTCGTCAGCCGCTGCATGACGATGGAGATCCGCGAGGGCCGCGGCGTGGGGTCGAACAAGGACCATATCCACCTGCATCTCAACCATCTTCCGCCCGAGACGCTGCACCTGCGCCTGCCGGGGATCTCGGAATCGGCGCGCATCTTCGCCGGCGTCGACGTGACCAAGGAGCCGATCCCGGTCCTGCCGACGGTGCATTACAACATGGGCGGTATTCCCACCAACTACTGGGGCGAGGTGCTCAATGCCGATGCCGAGAACCCCAACCGCGTCGCACCCGGTCTGATGGCGGTGGGCGAGGCGGCCTGCGCCTCGGTGCACGGCGCGAACCGGCTGGGCTCGAATTCGCTCATTGACCTCGTTGTCTTCGGGCGCGCCGCGGCAATCCGTGCAGGACAGATCGTCGACCGCGACACGGCGATTCCGCGCGCGTCGAAAGCCGCCGTCGACAAGGCGGTGGAACGCTTCGATCGGATGCGCAACGCGAATGGCGCGGTGCCGACGGCCGATCTTCGCGATGAGATGCAGAAGACCATGCAGGAGGATGCCGCCGTCTTCCGCACCGACAAGACCCTGGCCGAGGGCTGCCGGAAAATGGAGGCCGTCGCCGCCAAGATGGCCGACATCAAGCTGACCGACCGCTCGCTCATCTGGAATACCGACCTGATGGAGGCGCTGGAGCTTGAGAACCTGATGCCGAATGCGTTGACCACGATCGTCTCGGCCGAGGCCCGCAAGGAAAGCCGTGGCGCGCATGCCCACGAGGATTACCCCGAGCGCGACGATGCCAACTGGCGCAAGCACACGCTGGCGTGGGTGGAAGGCACGAAGGTGCGCCTCGGCTACCGCCCGGTTGTCACCGAGCCGTTGACATCGGCCGGCGAGGGCGGGATCGACCCCAAGAAAATCGCGCCCAAGGCACGCGTCTACTGAGGATAGGATCCATGGTTCAATTAACCCTGCCGAAGAACAGCCAGATCCGCACTGGCAAGACCTGGCCCAAGCCCGAAGGTGCGAAGAACCTGCGCACCTTCCGCATCTATCGCTGGAGTCCCGACGACGGCGAGAACCCGCGCGTCGATACGTATTTCGTCGACATGGATACGTGCGGGCCGATGGTGCTGGACGCGCTGATCAAGATCAAGAACGAGATCGACCCGACGCTGACCTTCCGCCGGTCGTGCCGCGAGGGGATTTGCGGATCTTG
>SLKW01000360.1 GCA_007134405.1 Paracoccaceae bacterium | reverse complement strand
CGTGACAATGACATCGGCGCCGCGCGCAAGCTCCAGAACCGCGCGCAGATGCGCGGCATCGTCGCGGGCGATGGGCAGAATCCGCGCTTCCGCCCCCTCGGCCTCGACCATGGCCTTGAGCGCGAAGGTGTTCGAGGCGGTGATCTGGTCGGGGCGCGGGTCTTCACCCGGCATGACAAGCTCGTCGCCCGTGGCGATCAGGGCCACGACCGGGCGGCGGGTGACGACCGCCTCGGCGCGGTTCATGGCGGCGAGGAGCGCCAGGTCGAACGGCCGCAGGCGGCGCGGGGCCGAAAGCGCGTCACCCGCGCGAAAGTCGCCGCCGGCGGGGCGAATATGGCCCGCCTCGTCGAACCCGTCCTTGAGCGCGATCCAGTCGCCATCGCGGGTGGCATCCTCCTGGATGATCACGCGGGTGGCGCCGGTGGGGACCGGGGCGCCGGTGAAAATGCGCACGGCCTCGCCCGGACCGACAGGGCCGTCGAAGCTGCGGCCGGCGGCGGCTTCGCCGATCACGCGCAGTCGGTCGCCCGGCGCAGGCGTGCCCGCGACCGCGTAGCCGTCCATGGCCGATGCGGCAAAGGGCGGCTGGTCGCGCAGGGCGCGCGCGGGTTCGGCCAGCACCCGGCCCAGGGCCTGGGCGAGGGGCACGGTTTCGGTGGGCAGGCGGGGACAGAGCGCGAAGACGCGCGTGAGCGCCTCTTCGACCGGGATCATCGCGCCCCCTCGCGCGTGTAGGTGCCGGACTTGCCGCCTTCCTTGCGCTCGACCGCGATGGCGCCGATCTCCATCGACTTCTCGACCGCCTTGAGCATGTCGTAGACGGTGAGCGCGGCGACCGAGACGGCGGTGAGCGCCTCCATCTCGACCCCGGTGCGGCCGGTGGTGCGGACTTCGGCGGCGATGCGCACGCCGGGCAGAGCCGGGTCGGGGCTGAGGTCGACCGAGACATGGGTGAGCGGCAGCGGATGGCAGAGCGGGATCAGATCGGCGCAGCGCTTGGCCGCCATGATGCCTGCCAGCCGCGCGATGCCCAGAACATCGCCCTTCTTCGCGGTGCCCTGGGTCACATGCGCAAGCGTCGCGGGCAGCATGCGGACATGGCCCGAGGCGACGGCGGTGCGCGCGGTCACCTCCTTGCCGCCCACATCGACCATATGCGCGCGGCCCTCGGCGTCGAAATGGGTAAGGTCGGCCACGGCTCAGGCCCCGTCGGCGGTCAGCGGGTTGGCCAGAAGCGCGCGCGTGGCGGCGGCGACATCGTCCTGCCGCATGAGGCTTTCGCCGATCAGGAAGCAGCGCGCGCCGTACATCGCCAGGTCGGCCAGGTCCTGCGGGGTGTGGAGCCCGCTCTCGCTGACGATGATCCGGTCGTCGGGCACGCGGCGGGCGAGCTTGCGCGTCGTCTCCAGCGAGACCTCGAACGTGTTGAGGTCGCGGTTGTTGATCCCAAGGAGCGGCGATTTCAGCCGCGTGGCGCGGTCGAGTTCGGCCGCGTCGTGGACCTCGATCAGGACGTCCATGCCGTATCGCCGGGCCGCGGCTTCCAGTTCGGCCGCCTGGCCGTCATCGACGGCGGCCATGATGATCAGGATGCAATCCGCCCCCAGCGCGCGCGATTGCGCGACCTGCCAGGGGTCGTGGAGGAAATCCTTGCGCAGGACCGGCAGGTCGACCGCGGCGCGGGCCTGCACCAGATGGTCGTCAGCGCCCTGGAAGCTGGGCGTGTCGGTGAGCACCGAAAGGCAGGTCGCGCCGCCCTCGGCATAGGCGCGGGCGAGCGTGGCGGGGTCGAAATCGGCGCGGATGAGACCCTTTGAGGGGCTCGCCTTCTTGATTTCGGCGATCAGGCCGTAGCCGCCGACCGCGGCATGGCGCAGCGCTTCGAGAAAGCCGCGGGTGGGCGGCGCGGCACGGGCGCGTGTCTCCATCGCATCGAGCGGCACCGCGGCCTTGCCGGCGGAAACCTCTTCGCGCTTGTAGGCTGTGATCCGGTCGAGGATGGTGGACATGGCGTTGCCTCCTGCGCCCTAGCTAACGCGGAAGGTGCGGGAAGGGAAGCCGCTGCAAGACGTAACGCCCCGCCCGTCGGGGGCCGGGCGGGCGCTCGGCGGGAACAAGCGCTCAGTCGCGCCCGGTCGAGCCGAACCCCCCGGCGCCGCGCCGGGTCGCGGAGAGCGTGCTCACCTCGACGATGGAGACGCGGCGGATATCGGCGATCACAGCCTGGGCGATGCGGTCGCCGTGGCGGATGGCATAGCCCTCGCGGCCCAGATACATCAGCCCGACCATGATCTCGCCGCGGTAGTCGGCATCGACCGTTCCCGGGCTGTTGGGCAGGATGAAGCCATGCTTCAGCGCCAGTCCCGAGCGCGGCCGGATCTGCATCTCGGTTCCTGCGGGCAGCTCGACGCAGAAGCCTGTCGGTATCAGGTGCAGATCGCCATGCGCGAACAGAAGCGGCCCGCCGGGCAGGAAGGCGCGCAGATCCATCCCCGCCGCGCCCGCGCTTTCGTAGGCGGGAAGCGGCAGGTCGGCATTTCCCTCGACGCGCTTGAACCTGGCTTCGGTCATGCCGGCCTCCTGTCGCGGGTCATCCGGCACGGCGCAGGTCCTGGATCATGGGATCCAGGTTGCCGCGGCGCCGTTCGAGCATCGCGCCGATTTCCTGGCGCTCCACGGCCAGCAGATTGACGCCCTCGATGATGAGGTTGAAGAAGAGATTGCGGCCAGACATGTCCGAGACGTGCCAGCGCACCTCGAACGGGGGTTCGCCGCGCATGGTCATGGTCGTGATGACTTCCCAGTGGCGCTGGATCTGCCGTGCTCCGGTGACCTGGGCGCTGGCTCCGGCGAAACGGCGAAACTGCCGTCCGTACTTGCGCGCCAGGTAGCCGCGGAAGGCCTCGGTAAAGGCGGCAAGCTGGGCGGGGCTGGCGTTGCGCGCCGGAGGGCCCAGGGCAGAGCGCGCGATGGTCGGCACGTCGCCGAAGCGCGAAAAGAGCGCCTCGAATTCACGCAGCATCGCTGCCTCGGGCTGGCCGGAATTGATGATGCGCTGCACGTCGCCCATAACCCGGCCGATCAGGGCGCGCGCGTCCGCCTGGCTCAGCGCCAGGCCGGGGCGCGCGGCAAGAAGGCCAAGCGCCGCAGCGCCGCCCGCGATCAGGAAGCGTCGGCGGTCAATCGAAGAGATCGGCATAAGGGTCAATGAACTCCTCCTCGCTGGGCTCGCCCAGGAAGTGACGGCGGTTTTGCAGGTAGAGCAGACGCGCCTGGGCATAGGGATCTGCGCTTTCCAGCACCATCGGCCCCAGGATGTCATCGTATTCGATGCGCTCGGCCACCCGGCCGGCCTGGCGCAGCGCGAAGGTGGCGGTGCGTTCGGTGCGGTTGAGTGCGAAGTCAAGCGGATCGAGAAGGCTGTCGACCACCATCCCGGCCGCGTCGCGCTCGGTCGAGGGGCCGAAGACGGGAAGCACCTTGTAGGCGCCTTCGTTCACGCCCCAGGCATGTAGCGTGGCGCCGAAATCGTTGGGCCGGCCCGACAGCCCCATCGCGCCCGCCGGATTGAAGAGCCCGCCCAGCCCCACGGTCGTGTTGATGGCAAACCGCAGCGCATTCTCGATGCCGCGGTCGGGCCGGGCCTGCAGCAGGTCGTTGACCACCCAGCGTGGGGTCGAGAGATTTGCCGCGACCCGGCGCAGGGCGGTGCGCAGCGGACGGGGCGGCGGCGGATCCTCGGCGCGCTCGGCGCGGTCCGGGGCGACCGGCAGAAGCGCCTGCTCCAGCGCCAGGTTCGCCTCGAACCAGGCGCGGTTGGTGGTTTCGAACGGGTCGTGTACCTCGACACCCGCCGGGCGCGGATGGCAGCCCGAGGCCAGGACCAGGGCCGCGAGGACCGGCAGCAGCAGGCGAAGGCGGAACACTTGGGCCACGCGGGGCTCCCTCTGGGCGGGCGGTCGCGCAACTATAGGCGGAGCGGGGTTAATGACAACCGACCCGGCGCGCGGCAAGGGGGGTTTTCCCGCCCCTGTGGCTGTGATTACTTCGGCTTCGATTTGCGCAAAGCGACCAAGCCAGAGGATGCCGCCATGACCAACCCGATCGATTCCCGCCTCGCCGAACTGGGCCTGAGCCTGCCCGAAGCGCCGGCCCCGGCGGCGAATTACGTGCCGCATGTCGCCGCCGGCGGGCTTCTCTACGTGTCCGGGCAGATCAGCCAGGACGCGAAGGGGCTGATCAAGGGCAAGCTCGGTGAATCGATGAGCACCGAACAGGGGGCAGAGGCGGCGCGGACCTGCGCGCTGTCGCTTCTCGCCCAGGCGCGCGCGGCCTGCGGCGGCGATTTCGGGCGTCTGAAGCGGGTGGTCAAGCTGACCGGCTTCGTCAACTGCACCCCCGATTTCACCGAGCAGCCCAAGGTCGTCAATGGCGCCTCGGACCTTTTGGTCGAGATCATGGGGGAGGCTGGACGCCATGCGCGCTCGGCGGTGGGCACGGTCTCGCTTCCGCTCGGCGTCGCGGTCGAGATCGAGGCGATCTTCGAGCTTGCAGGATGAGGTGCCCTGACCTGCATCCCGACTTCCTGACCATCCCCATTACGCACCGCGCCCTGCACGGCCCCGGACGGCCCGAGAATTCGGCCGCCGCCATCGCCGCCGCGGTCGAGGCCGGCTACGGAATCGAGATCGACCTGCAGGGATCCTCCGACGGGCAGGCGATGGTCTTTCACGACGACACGCTCGACCGGATGACGGCCGAGACCGGGCCGGTCCGCGCCCGGACGGCGGCGGAGTTGAGTGCAATGCCGCTCGCTGGCGGCGAGGGCGCCGGCATCCCGACGCTGGACGAGGTGCTGGCGCAGGTCGCCGGCCGCGTGCCCTTGCTGATCGAGATCAAGGATCAGTCGGGCACGATGGGGCCGGTGGACGAGCGCCTGGAACGCGCGACCGCTGCGGCGCTGGCCGGATACGACGGGCCGGTGGCGCTGATGTCGTTCAATCCCCATTCGGTCGCCGCCCTGGCCCGGCACGCGCCCGACATCGCCCGCGGCCTGACCACCTGCGCCTTCTCGCCGGAACAGGTGCCCGAGGCCGCCAACGACCCGGCGATCGAGGCCGGGCGGCAGGCGCTGGCCGCGATCGAGGCCTTCGACCGCGTGGGCGCAAGCTTCATTTCGCACGATCATCGCGACCTCGACCGTCCGCGGGTTGGGGAACTGAAGGCCCGTGGCGTACCGGTGCTTTCCTGGACGATCCGCTCGCCCGAGGAGGAGGCGGCGGCGCGCCACATCGCCGAGAATGTCACCTTCGAAGGCTACCTGCCGCGCCTTCCCCACCAAGCGGCATCGGACAGGGCAGAATCGGGCAGGGCGGCCGGCTGAGGGGCGGCCCGCCCGCCTTGACATTGCGGGATTGCCGCACAGTTTCTTCCCGGTAAGCGGATGGGGCCGTCGTGCAGATCACCGTCATCGACAGCATCGCCGCGGTGCCGGCGGATCAATGGGATGCGCTTGCCCCGCTCAGCGGCGCGCGCCCCCTCGACCCTTTCACGACGCATCGCTTCCTGCACGCGCTCGAGGCATCGGGCTCCGTTGGCGGGCGCAGCGGCTGGCAGCCGCAGCATCTGCTGGCGCGCGACGCCGAGGGGCGGTTGGTCGGCGCGGCGCCTTTCTACGTGAAATCCCACAGCCAGGGCGAATACATCTTCGACCATGCGTTTGCCGACGCCTGGGCGCGCGCTGGCGGGCGCTACTATCCGAAGCTGCAGTCGGCCGTACCCTTCACCCCCGCCACCGGGCGACGCTTCCTGGGGGCGGAACGCGCGCGGGGGCCGCTGATGCAGGCGATGCAGCGCGCCGCGGCGCAGAACGGGCTGTCCTCGGCGCATGTCACCTTCTGCACCGGGGAGGAGGCGCGGGCTGGCGCCGAGGCGGGGTTCCTGCACCGCGTCACGCAGCAGTACCATTGGCAGGATGCCGGATACGGCGATTTCGAGGGGTTTCTGGCCTCGCTTTCGTCGCGCAAGCGCAAGGCGATCCGCAAGGAGCGCGCGACCGCGCAGGCTTTCGGAGGCACGATCCGGCTGCTGACCGGCGACGACCTGCGCCCAGAACATTGGGACGCGTTCTGGGTCTTCTACCAGGACACCGGCAGCCGCAAATGGGGGCGGCCCTATCTGACGCGCGGGTTTTTCGATGCAGTGCAGGACAGCATGCGCGACGATACGCTGCTGATCCTGGCCGAACGCGATGGCCGGCCGGTCGCCGGGGCGCTGAATTTCATTGGTGCCGAAACGCTTTACGGCCGCTACTGGGGCTGCGTCGAGGATCATCCCTGCCTGCATTTCGAACTGTGCTATTATCAGGCGATCGACTGGGCGCTGGCGCATGGGTTGCGCCGTGTCGAGGCGGGGGCACAGGGCGAGCACAAGCTGGCGCGGGGCTATCTGCCGGTGCCGGTGCATTCGCTGCACTGGTTCTCGGATGCGCGCTTCATGCGGGCGGTTGCCGACTATCTGGAGGCCGAGGGGGCGGCGGTGCGGGACGAGATGCGCCTGCTCGAGGATTTCGCCCCCTTCCGCAAGGACAGGCACCGCTCCGGGTCTGGATGTCCCTGAAACGAAAGGAAGAATGATGGCCGGCAACACTTTTTCCGACACCGCCCGCGCCCAGGCGCTGGACAAGCTCACCGCCAACGGCTGGAGCCATGACGCGGGGCGCGACGCGATCAGCAAATCCTACAAATTCAAGAGCTTTGTCGAGGCTTTCGGTTTCATGGCCCGCGCCGCGCTGTGGGCCGAGAAGCTGAACCACCACCCGGAATGGTCGAATGTCTACAACCGCGTCGAGGTGACGCTGACCACGCATGACGCAGGCGGATTGACCGAGCTTGACGTCAAACTCGCCGAGAAGATGGACGCGCTGGCGGGCTGATCGGGGCCTCCGACCCGCATCGGTATCGCGTCGGTATCGCGTCGGTATCACGTCATGACGTTGCGCGCGGTGGCGACAGGGTTCGTCAACCGACCCGGACCCGCGGCGCGGGCCGGGAGGATTGCCGCTGGCGCGCGAGCGCCGGACGCCGCAGGCGGCGCGCAGAGCGCGCTGGCGGTTGCCGCCGGCGGGCGCGCCGCCTAACCTCGACGGCGAAGGCGGCGCGGCGCGGTGTCACGCGCCGCCGCCGGGAGCCGGAGGTGCGCCATGACCGATCCGATGTTCTTCGACGACTGGCGGGGAATCCTGCGCGTCCTTGTCGTCGGCACGGCCGCCTATGCGGCGCTGGTCTTCATGCTGCGCATCTCGGGCAAGCGCACGCTCAGCAAGATGAACGCCTTCGACCTGATCGTGACGGTGGCGCTGGGCTCGACCCTGGCGGCGGTGCTGCTGGACGCGACCGTGCCCCTGGCCGAGGGGGTGCTGGCGCTGGCGCTGCTGATCTTCCTGCAATACGCGATCACCTGGGCCTCGGTGCGCTCGCCGCGGTTCCAGGGCCTGATCAAGGCCGAGCCGACGCTGCTTGTCCACGAGGGGCGGTACCTCGAGGCCGCCTTGCGCCAGCAGCGGGTGACCCGGGCGGAGATCGAGGCGGCGCTGCGCCAGAGCGGCAAGACGGAGGTTGCCGAGGTCCGCTCGGTCGTGCTGGAAACCGACGGGTCGCTGACGGTGATCGCGCGCTGAGGCGTCCGTTCGGATCGCCCCCCTCCGCTCAGATCGCCGCCAGCAGCGCCTCGCCGCCCGAGATCTCGCAGAGGCCGCGCTTTTCCTCGACATGCAGGACGGTGACCACGCCGTCCTCGACCAGCATGGCGTAGCGGCGCGAGCGGTCGAGCATGCCGGTCGCGGGGGCCGAGAACTCCATGCCGACGGCGCGGGTGAATTCGG
>SLKW01000206.1 GCA_007134405.1 Paracoccaceae bacterium | reverse complement strand
GTGGCGGCCCGGCGGCTGCGCGCATGCGCGCAAACACGTAACCGCATGCAAAAAAACGATAAAATAGACAAGTTAACCGCAGTGAAACTTTCCGCCGAGGCCCGCGATTACGTCTCGCGCAGGTTTGGGCGGCCACTTTCCGGCGCGAACCCATGACCGAAGCGAACCGCTTTTCCGCGCGTATCCACTGGACCGGCAATCGCGGTGCGGGGACGGCGCATTACCGGGCCTACGACCGGAACTGGCGCATCGCGGTGCCGGGCAAGGCTCCCATCGACTGCTCGAACGACCCCGCGCTGGGCGGCGATCGGGCGCGGATGAACCCCGAGGATCTGCTGCTGTCGGCGCTCGCCGGGTGCCACATGCTCTGGTATCTGCATCTGGCAGCCGAGGCCGGGCTGCGCGTACTGGCCTATACCGACCAACCCGAGGGCCGGGGCGAAACCGCGCCCGATGGCGCCGGTCGGTTTGTCGAGGTGCTGCTGAACCCGTGCGCGACGGTTCCGGAGGGGACCGATTTGCACCGCGCCGCGTCCCTGCACGGCGAGGTGCATCGCTTCTGCTACATCGCCCGGTCGCTGGCCTGTCCGGTGCGGGTGGCGCCACGCTTCCGCGTCGCGCCTACCAGGTGAGCCGCACCCCCGGGATCGCCAATCAGCCCGCCGCGCTCAGGTCGCCGCTCAGGCCGCCGAGGATTTGGCGCCGAAGAGGACTTCCTGCGCCTTGCGGTCCATGCCGCTCGAGCGTTTGTCGGCGGCGACCGCCTTGCCCTTCTGAAACCCGGGCCGCGCAGCCAGTTCCTCGAGCCAGCGCTTCATGTGCGGCTTGTCGTCGAGCGTCTGTTCCTGACGCTCCCAGCCCTGTGCCCAGGGCCAGATCGCCATGTCGGCGATGGACAGGAAATCGCCCGCGACATAGCGGTTCTGCGCCAGTTGCCGGTCGAGCACGCCGTAAAGGCGCGCGACCTCGCGGCGGTAGCGATCCTTGGCATAGGGCAGGTCCTGCGGCGGGTCGAGTTCGGGCGCGTAGCTGAGGAAGTGGTGCGCCTGCCCGGCCATCGGCCCGACGCCGCCCATCTGCCACATCAGCCATTGATCGACCGCCACCCGGTCGCGTTCGGTCGGGCCGCCAAACTGGCCGGTCTTGCGTGCCAGGTATTGAAGGATGGCCCCCGATTCGAAGATCGAGATCGGCGCGCCGTCGGGCCCTTCGGGGTCGATGATGGCGGGCATCCGGTTGTTCGGCGCGATTTTCAGGAATTCGGGATCGAACTGATCGCCTGCGCCGATGTTGATCAGGTTCACGCGGTAGGGCAGCCCCATTTCCTCGAGCGCGATGGTCACCTTCCAGCCGTTCGGCGTTGGCCAGTAGTACAGGTCGATCTCGCGTGTCATTCCGTCTCTCCCGTCTGTTACGGGGGCAGACTTGGTCCGTGCCGGGGAAAAGGCAAGACCTGACCGCGCGGTATGAGCCGCGACCAGCGTGGTTGCGGGGGCTCCAGCAGCGCCTCGCGCAGGACAGGCAGCGCCAGGCGGTCGCGGTGATGGACGAGCCCGCGATAGAGGCGGAAGATGCCGGGGCGCAGGTAGACGCTCCAGTGGCAAACGCGCAGACCGGACGGCGCGAGGTCGAACCCCAGCGCGGCCAGGCGCTGCAAAGTCGGTGCGTGATCGATCTGCACATCCAGCCAGTTCGGCGCGTCGCTGAGCCCCAGGCCGATGGAGCGGCCGCGCCCGTACAGCGGGATCTGGCTGAGTTCGAACAGAAGATCGAAGATGTCGTTCTCGCGGGTGACGACGTTGAAGAATTCGGCCGTGCGCCCGGCCGGCGTGTCGAGCACCCGCAGCGCCCGCGGGCCAAGCTCGGCCCCCGCCAGAAGGAAGACGCGCCCCAGCGCGCCCGCGTGCAGCAGCGGAACCGCGCCAAGCGCCACGCGCGCGCCCAGGCTGTGGGCGAACAGGTCCACCCGCCGGTGTGGCGCCGCGCGGCGGATCATCTGGATGAGCCGCGCCAGCGGCTGCGCCGAAGCCGCCGCCGCCCGGCTGGCCGCCCAGACGCCGCCGCCGCCGTTCCAGCCGAAGCCGATGCACAGGCCCGGGCTGGCCGCGCCCCCGGTCGCGGGTTCGGGCGTGAAGCGCAGGTGCCGGGGCCAGGACAGGTAGCGCCGCGTCGTCTGGCCCGAGCGCGGCGCATAGACCAGCCGGTGCGGATCGACCGCGGCGAGGCCGGGCACATAGCCCATCCCGTGGATCATGATGAGGACCGGCGCCGCATCGGGCAGACCGGCGAGCGCGTGCCGGATCTGCGCATCGGCACTGTCAGAGACCGGCGCGCCGCGGCAGTCGACCGGGGCGGCGGCGCTGGTCAGGCCGTGCCGGGACGCGGTGATCTGCAGAAGCGGCATGAGGGTTCACTCCGACAATAAAGGTAGCGTTCATCCTTTGTGACTCAAAGGGCGTTAGCTGCCGGTTACGCCAGCGTTTGGCGCTGATTGACGCTTTCGGCACAAGCGGCTAAGGCGCGGCAGGTCTGCGCATGGCCGCGCGGGTCCACAAGGAGAGCGGAACGATGCGCAGGACCGACCGACCGGGCGGCGGAAGCTGGGCGCCGCGGACGCAGGCCGTCCATGCCGGCGCCCGCCGCAGCCAGTATGGCGAGGTCGCCGAGGCGATCCACCTGACCCAGGGCTTCGTCTATTCCAGCGCCGAGGCCGCCGAGGCGCGCTTTGTCGAGGCCGGCCGCGACGAGTTCATCTACGCCCGCTACGGCAACCCCACCGTTGCGGCCTTCGAGGACCGGATGGCGGCGCTGGAAGGGACCGAGGACGGGTTCGCGACGGCAAGCGGCATGGCGGCGGTCTCCGGCGCGCTGATGGCGATGACCCGCGCGGGCGACCATGTGGTCGCGGCGCGCGCACTCTTCGGGTCGTGCCTCTACGTGCTGGAAGAGGTGCTGACGCGCTTCGGGGTCGCGGTCAGCTTCGTCGACGGCACGGATCCGGAGCAGTGGCGCGCGGCGATCCGCCCCGGCACGAAGGCCGTCTTCCTGGAAAGCGTGTCGAACCCCACGCTCGAGGTAATCGACCTGGCGGCGGTGGCGGCGCTGGCGCACGAGGCGGGCGCGCTGGTCGTGGTCGACAATGTCTTCGTCACCCCGGTCTATTCACGGGCGGTGTCGCTGGGCGCCGATGTGGTGATCTACTCGGCGACAAAGCATGTCGACGGCCAGGGCCGCTGCCTGGGCGGGGTGATCCTGGGAACGCGCGAGTTCATCCGCGGCACGATCGAGCCCTATATGAAGCATACCGGCGGCGCGATGAGTCCGTTCAACGCCTGGGTCCTGCTCAACGGGCTGACGACGATGGAGTTGCGCGTGCGCGCACAGGCGGCCACGGCGCAGCGCCTGGCCGAAGCTTTGGAGGGGCATCCGAAGCTGGCGCGGCTGTTCTTTCCGGGCCTGAAGAGCCACCCGCAACATGCTGTCTCAAAATCACAAATGGACGGCCCTGGAACGATTCTGGCGCTGGACCTGCAGGGCGGCAAGGACGCGGCGTTCCGGTTTCTCAACGCGCTGCAGATCGTGCTGATCTCGAACAATCTGGGCGATGCGCGCTCGATCGCGACGCATCCGGCGACGACGACGCATCAACGCCTGCCCGCGGCGCAGAAGGCGCAACTGGGCATCACCGAGGGGCTGGTGCGCCTGAGCGTCGGGCTGGAGGATGCCGATGACCTGCTGGCCGACCTGATGCAGGCGCTGGACGCGGCCTGAGGGCCGAACGCAAAGGACGCGCACCGGCGGCGCGCGTCCTTGCTGAACCTTTGGGGGATGGTGCGCCTCAGGCGCTGATCGCGCGCGGTGCCTTGTCCTGCCCGCTAGCCGGATCGCGCAGCACGTAGCCGCGGCCCCAGACCGTTTCGATATAGTTGTCGCCGCCCGTGGCTTCGGCGAGCTTCTTGCGCAATTTGCAGATGAAAACGTCGATGATCTTCAGCTCGGGCTCGTCCATGCCGCCGTAGAGGTGGTTGAGGAACATCTCCTTGGTCAGCGTCGTGCCCTTCCGTAGCGAAAGGAGTTCGAGCATCTGGTATTCCTTGCCGGTCAGATGCACGGCCTCGCCCTCGGCTTCGACCGTCTTGGCGTCCAGATTCACCGCGATCTTGCCGGTGTGGATGATCGATTGCGCATGACCCTGGCTGCGCCGGATGATCGCGTGGATACGCGCCACCAGTTCGTCGCGGTGGAAGGGCTTCGTCAGGTAGTCATCGGCGCCCGACCCAAAGCCCTTGAGCTTGCTGTCGGTGCTGTCCTCACCCGTCAGGATCAGGATCGGCGTGTCGATTCGCGCCAGCCGGATCTGGCGCAGCACCTCGAGCCCGGTCATGTCGGGCAGATTGAGATCGAGCAGGATCAGGTCGTAGTCGTAGAGCTTGCCCAGCTCCACCGCCTCTTCGCCCATGTCCGTGCAGTAGACGTTGAAATTCGCGTGCGTCAGCATCAGTTCGATGCTGCGCGCCGTGGTCGGGTCGTCCTCGACAAGCAAGATGCGCATGGATCGGGCTCCGCATTAACCTTTGATCTGGGCGAACCTGAAGAAAGTTCCTTAATGCCCGGTTACCGTGCGGTTGATCCATACATGTTCTACCTAAGGTTGTCTATATCTTTGTAGAGCTGTGACTTTTAAAGCATCAGGTCCGTGCTCGTGGACGGCGCGGCGCCAGGCGGCGAATTCCTCGTCGCTCAGCGCATAGCGCTCCATCGCCTCCTTTTCGGTGATCAGACCGCACTCCACGGCCTTGACCACAACGGCCTTTCGGCTCGCCACCCAGCGCCGTGTCTTTTCCGGTGGCAGGTCCGCGCGGGTCAGAACCGAGCCGTCCGGAAGCTTCACGGCCCGCGGGCCGTCGATCTTTCTCAGGTACATGGCACACCCCATTGTCATCCCGGCGACAAAGCTGCCGGTTGACGTTTAACGGCGGGTTTAGGACGACGCCGCTTGGGGGTTGAGAACGTCTCGAATTTTCCTATATTCGCGCGAGTTTCCGCAACCCCGGTGTCATCATGGCGCGCGATCTGGCGCTCAATTCGCTCGGCTTTGCCAAGCCCCCGTCCGAGACGCGCGTTCTGGTCGCGATGTCGGGGGGCGTGGACAGCTCGGTCGTGGCCGCCGAACTGGCGCGCGAGGGCTACGATGTCATCGGCATCACGCTGCAACTCTACGACCACGGCGCGGCGCTGGCGAAAAAGGGCGCCTGCTGCGCCGGGCGCGACATCCACGACGCCCGCCGCGTGGCCGAGACGCTGGGTTTCCCGCATTACGTGCTGGATTACGAAAACACCTTCCGCGAAGCCGTGATCGACGAATTCGCCGACGCCTATCTGGCCGGCGCGACGCCCGTGCCCTGCATCCGCTGCAACGAACGGGTGAAGTTCCGCGACCTTCTTGAGACGGCGCGCGACCTCGACGCCGATTGCATGGCGACGGGTCACTACATCCAGCGCAAGATGGGCGATCACGGGGCCGAATTGCACATGGCCGCCGACCCGGCGCGCGACCAGTCCTATTTCCTGTTCTCGACGACACGCGAGCAGCTCGACTATCTGCGCTTCCCGCTGGGCCATCTGCGCTCGAAGGCCGAGACGCGGGCGCTGGCCGCGCGCCACGGGCTTTCGGTTGCCGACAAGCCCGACAGCCAGGACATCTGCTTCGTGCCGAATGGCAACTACGCCGCGGTGATCGAAAAGCTGCGCCCCGGCGCCGCCGATCCAGGCGAGATCGTGGACATGGACGGCAATGTTCTGGGCCAGCATCGCGGCGTCATCCACTACACGATCGGCCAGCGCCGGGGGCTGGGCATCGGCGGGCTTGCCGACCCGCTCTATGTCGTGCGGCTCGACCCTGAGGCGCGGCGCGTCGTCGTCGGCCCGAAAGAGGCGCTGAGCACCCGGATCGTTCCGGTGCGCGAGATCAACTGGCTGGGCGACATGGCGTTCGATGCCCGCGCAGAATGGCCGCTTTCGGTGCGCATCCGCTCGACCCGGATGCCGAGCGAGGCGATCGTGCGTCCGACCGGCCCCACCACGGCCAATGTCGAACTGCTGAACGCCGAGGAAGGGGTCAGCCCCGGGCAGGCCTGCGTGTTCTACGAAACCGGCGGCAGCCGCGTCTTCGGCGGCGGCTGGATCTGGCGCGGGTATTGAGCAGGCGCGCCCGCCTGCCCCTGCGACAACGCGACCCGACCTTCGCACCTGTGAATGCGACCCGCTTTGCCTATATTATCGTGCTGTAGTCAGATTCAGGGAAGACTTTCATGACCCAGGAACGCGACGCCACCCGGATCGAGGTCGATGCAGACGGCTACGACCAGCCTGGCCGCCTGCCCCTTCTGGTGCGGGTCTATATCCGTCAATGCCTGATCGGTTTCGTGCTGGCCGCGGCTTTCGTGGGTCTGCTGCTTGGCTTTGACGTGGCCCGGCTGCGCAGCCTGATCTTCGCCACCCAGGGTGGCTGGATCGCGCTGGTTCTGCTGGTCTTCTTCAATGGGGTGGTCTTCGCCGGCGTGCAATTCGCGATCACGATCATGCGGATGTCGGATGGCGGCAGCAGCGGGGGCAAGCCTGCGCGGCTGGGATGGAGCCTGCCGCGGCTTTTCGGCCGCCCTGCCCCGGTCAAGGTGAAGGCGGCGGGCCCGCAGCGACCGTGGTCGGCGTGATTTTCCCGAGAGCCTGAACATTCAGGTGGGCGCCAGATACCGAGGCCAGAACCCCGGCAGAGCCAGCTCCCTCGGAAAGGATTATCGGCCACTGGAAAAGGGCCTTCCACGCGAAGAGCAGAACCCGCCTGCTGTGGAGGTAGGATTGAATCGCCGGTCCTGCAAGACCCGTGGTCTTCCCGGCGGCCAAATGTGCGGGATGTCGTGAAACCATCACAGTTCGCGGTGCAGAAGCTACCGATCTGTGATTTCGGAGCCGGACGTGGGTTTCAAGTTCTCGACCAAGGATCGCAGTGTCCAGAAAGGCATTCGGCGCATTGCGCAGAACGAAGCCGGCACCGCGCTCAAGCATCTGAAATCGGACCTCGCGAACGATCCCGACGCCGTGCATGGCGTGCGCAAATCCACCAAGAAACTGCGCGGCCTGTTGCGCCTGATCCGCCCGGTCTTTGCCCATGCCAAGGCCGAAGATATCGCGCTGCGCGATGCCGCCCGACAGATCGCCGGGTTGCGCGATGTCGAGGTCATGCGCCAGACCTTCGACGGGCTTGCCGACGACCTGCCGAAATCCGCGCGGTCCTCACTGCGCGCCGCGCTCGACGCGCGGGTCGAGGAAGCGGCCGAGGCGGCATCGCTGGACGCGGCCGCCGACTCGGTCCGGTCCGAGCTCGAAGGCTTTCGCAAGCGTGCCCGTAGCTGGAGGATCGATGGCGACGGCTTCGCCGCGCTCGAGCCGGGGCTGGCCGCTACCTGGACCACGGCGCGCAAGGGCCTGAAAAAGGCGCGCAAGGCATTAGACGACAAGGGCTTTCCGGGCGAACCGCTGCACGCTTGGCGCAAGCAGGTCAAGCGGCACTGGTATCAAGCACGCCTGCTCGAGCCGATCTGGCCGGAGATGATGGCACCGCACGTGGCACAGGCTGACACGCTTGGCGAGTTGCTGGGCCTTCACAACGATCTCGAGGTCCTGCTCGGCACCCTCGCCGACGACCCCGCGCTGGCCGAAAGCCCGGCGCTGGAACGTTTGCGCAAGGCGGTTCTGAAACGTCGCCGCGCGCTGGCCGCGGACTCGCTGTCGCTCGGCGCGCGTTTCTTCGCCGAGCCGACCGACGCATTGACCCGACGTTGGGGGGACTGGTTCCAGCTTTGGCGGGCGTGACTGCGCCGCGCTCGGGCCGCGGCGATAGGGATGCCCCT
>SLKW01000288.1 GCA_007134405.1 Paracoccaceae bacterium | reverse complement strand
GTGTCGGCGTTGCAGCGAGTTACCCGCGCATGAAGGGCGCGGCGCTACGCCCAGCGCGAAGGAGGTTGCACCGCGGGTGCAGCCTGGCGAGGGGCGGGAGCCTCCGTCGCCCCGCCCCACGCGACCGATGGAGCGCCGGGCTGACCTGACCGGATCGAGGATGCCCGATCAGTTGCGCACCAGCTTCTCGTATTCCGCCGCGACGTTTCGGGTCAGTTCGCCGACCTGAAAATGGTAATCGCCGATCTGCCCCACCGGCGTGATTTCGGCCGCCGTCCCGGTCAGCCAGCATTGCTGGAAACCGGACAATTCCTCGGGCAGGATGTATCGCTCGTGCACGGTGATGCCCATGTCCTTGAGCATGCCGATGACCGTCTGCCGGGTGATCCCGTTGAGGATCGCGTCGGCCAGCGGCGTGTGCACCTCGCCATCCTTGACGAAAAAGACATTCGCCCCCGTCGCCTCGGCGACATAGCCGCGCCAGTCCATGAACAGGGCATCCGAACAGCCCTTTTCCTCGGCCGCGTGCTTGGACATCGTGCAGATCATGTAAAGCCCCGCCGCCTTGGCCGCCGTCGGGATCGTCTCGGGCGAGGGGCGCTTCCACTTGGCGATATCGAGCCGCGCGCCCTGCATCTTGGCGTCGCCGTAATAGGCGCCCCATTCCCAGGCCGCGATCGCCAGCCGCACCGGGTTCTTGCGCGAGGCCACGCCCATGTCCTCGCCCGCGCCGCGCCAGGCAACGGCGCGCAGATAGGCCTCGGTCAGGTCATTCGCTTTCAGCACCTCGGCCTTCGCCGCCTCGATCTGGTCGACCGACCACGGGATCGGCATGTCCAGCAGCCGGCCCGATTCCAGCAGGCGCTCGGAATGCTCGCGGCTCTTGAAGATCTTGCCGTTGTAGCAGCGCTCGCCTTCGAAAACGCTTGACGCATAGTGCAGCGCATGGGTCAGGACATGCACGTTCGCCTCGCGCCAGGGGACCAGCGCGCCGTCCATCCAGATAAACCCGTCCCTGTCGTCATACCCGGCCATGCCCGTCTCCATTTTCGAATGTTGCGCCTGAAAGGTCCGTATTGGACACAATATTGCGCCAAACCGCGTCACGGCTAGCAATTGATTCTTGGAAAGTCAACAAGACTGACTTAAAAGAGCGGCGCGGACCGCAAGAATTTCGCGCGACGGGGCAAGTGGAGCAGAGTGGATGGCCGACACCGGCAGCACCGGCGAGAACCTGCTGTTTCTCACCGACGAACAGCTTCGCAAGGGCATCGAGGCGATGTTCTTTGCCTATCGCGGCTTCACCGCCGACCCCGACCGGATCCTGGCCGAGATGTCCTATGGCCGCGCCCATCACCGGGCGCTGCATTTCATCAACCGCGCCCGGGGCACGACGGTGAACAACCTTCTCTCGGTCCTCGGCGTGACCAAGCAGTCGCTCAACCGCGTCCTGCGTACGCTGATCGAGGACGGGCTGGTCGAAAGCCGCGTCGGCAGCCGCGACCGGCGCGAGCGGCATCTCTACCTCACCCGCAAGGGCGCCGAGTTGGAGCGCCAGTTGTCCGAGGCGCAGCGCGCGCGGATGCGCGCTGCCTACCGCGCCGCCGGGCCCGAGGCGGTGGCCGGCTTTCGCCGCGTGCTGGAAGCGATGATGGACGAGCCGAGCCGTCAGCATTATCAGGCGCTGAAGGACTCGAAGCCATGAACGACGCCAGCCCATCCCAACCCGAGGCGCATCTGCTCATCGTCGATGACGACGAGCGGATCCGCGCGCTTCTGAAGAAATACCTGGTGCGCCAGGGCTACCTGGTCACCGCGGCGCGCGACGCGGCGCAGGCGCGCCGCCTGCTGGCGGGGCTGGCCTTCGACCTGATCGTGCTCGACGTGATGATGCCGGGCGAGGACGGGGTGAGCCTGACGCGCTGGTTGCGCGAACAGACCTCGGTGCCCGTCATCCTGCTGACCGCGCGCGGCGAGCCCGCCGACCGGATCGGCGGGCTGGAGGCCGGGGCCGACGACTACCTGGCCAAGCCCTTCGAGCCGCGCGAACTGGTGCTGCGGATCAACGCCATCCTGCGCCGCGCGCCCCAGCCGGCAGCCGCGCCCGGCCCGGCGGTGATGATGCTGGGCCGCATGCGCTACGAGCCCGAGACCGGCGAGCTGCGCGACGGCGCGACACCGGTGCGCCTGACCCAGACCGAGGCTGCGCTCATGCGCATCTTCGCCGCCCGGCCGGGCGAGGTCATCAGCCGCGAGGCGCTGGTCGACCAGTTGGGCCGCGACCGGGGCGGCGGCGGCGACCTGGCGCAGGAGCGCGCGGTCGACGTGCAGATCACCCGCCTGCGCCGCAAGATCGAACCCGACCCCCGCCGCCCGCGCTACCTGCAGACGGTCCGTGGCGAGGGCTACATGCTGACCGCGGGCTGAGGGCCGCGCTTTCCTTTGCCGCCCGGCCGGTCTATCTGGGCGGGCAAGTTGCAGGGAACGCATGCATGTCCGATACCAACCCCGCCGATCTCGCCGCAGCCCTTCTGGATGCGGCGCGCCGCGCCGGCGCCGAAGCGGCCGACGCCGTGGTCATCGCCGGCACGTCGGTTTCGGTCGATGTGCGCAACGGCACGCTGGAACAGGCTGACCGCGCCGAGGGGCTGGATCTGGGCCTGCGCGTGCTCATCGGCCGGCGGCAGGCCTGCGTGTCCAGCTCGGACGCCAAGCCCGGCACGCTTGCGCAGATGGCCGAGCGCGCCGTGGCCATGGCCCGCGAAGCGCCCGAGGACCCCTGGGTGGGCCTGGCCGATCCGGCACAGCTGGGAACGCGCCGCGACGCCGCGGGGCTGGAGCTTTTCGACCCCGAAGCCGAACCCTCTCCCGAGGCGCTGCTCGAGGATGCCCGCCGCGCCGAGGCCGCGGCGCTTGCCGTGGCGGGGATCAGCCGGATCGACCAGGCGTCGGCCGGGTATGGCCGGCGCGATGTCCACCTGGCGGCGACGAACGGGTTTTCGGGCGGCTATCGGCGCACCGGGCGGACGGTCTCCTGCGTGGCGATCACCGGCGACGGCACGGGCATGGAGCGCGACTGGTCGAGCGAATCGCGCGTCTTCGCCGCCGACCTGCCCGACCCCGAGGTGATCGGTCGCGAAGCCGGTGAGCGCGCGGCGGCCCGGGCAGGTCCGCGCAAACCGCCCTCGGGCGCCTTTCCGGTGCTCTATGACGAACGCGTTTCGGGCGCGCTGATCTCGCATCTGGGCGCGGCGATCAACGGCACGGCCATCGCCCGCGGCGCAAGCTGGCTGCGCGACGCCATGGGCGAGCGCGTCCTGCCCGCCGGGCTCGACCTGATCGAGGACCCGCTGCGCCCCCGCATCGCCGGCACCCGCCCCTTCGATGCCGAGGGGCTGGCGACCGTGCGCCGGCACCTGGTCCAGGACGGCATCCTGCAAAGCTGGGTGCTGGACCTCGCGACCGGCCGCAAGCTGGGACTGGACAGCACCGCCAATGCCACCCGCGGCCCCGGCGGGCCTCCGGGGCCGAGTCTGTCGAGCGTGGAACTGACGCAGGGCAGCCGCAGCCGTGAGGCGCTCATCCGCGAGATGGGCACGGGGCTTCTCGTGACCTCGCTCATCGGCGCGACGATCAACCCCACGACCGGCGACTATTCCCGCGGCGCCTCGGGCTACTGGGTCGAGGGCGGCGAGATCCGCTACCCGGTCAACGAATGCACCATCGCCGGCAACCTGCGCGACATGCTCATGCGCCTGACCCCGGCCAACGACGCCCGCCGGCACCTGTCCAACGTCGTGCCCTCGCTTCTGGTCGAGGGGCTGACGGTTGCCGGTGCCTGATCCCGCGCCGCTCGATCCGGCGGCGGATCTGGCGCTTCTGACCGACGCCGCCGCGGGCGCGGGCGCAATCGCCGCGCGGCATTTCGGCACACGCGTGAAGCAATGGGACAAGGGCGGCGGCCAGGGCCCGGTCACCGCCGCCGACCTTGAGGTCAACGCCTATCTGCACGACCGCCTCGCCGCCGCGCGTCCCGGCTACGGCTGGCTGTCCGAGGAAAGCGACTCACTTTCCGATCCGGCGCGGCTCTCGGCGGCGGCGACCTTCGTCATCGACCCGATCGACGGCACCCGCGCCTTTCTCGAGGGCCAGAAGAGCTTTGCCCACGCGCTTGCCGTCGTCGTCGCCGGCCGGCCCGTCGCCGCCGTCGTGCATCTGCCGCTCCTGAACCTCACCTACCGCGCCATCGCCGGGCAGGGCGCCTGGCTCGGCGACCGGCCGCTCACCGTCTCGCCGCGCGGGGTGCTGACCGGCGCGCGCGTCCTCGCCGCCCGCCCGATGCTCGAGCCGCGCCACTGGCCCGGCGGCCTGCCGTTGGTCGAGCGGCACTTCCGCCCCTCGCTCGCCTGGCGCCTGGCGCTGATCGGCGAGGGGCGCTTCGACGCCATGATCACCCTGCGCGACGCCTGGGACTGGGACATCGCCGCCGCCGCCCTCATCGCCGCCGAGGCCGGCGCGCAGATCACCGACCGCCATGGCGCACCGCTTGCCTTCAACACGCCCGCGGCACGCAACGCCGGCGTCCTCGCCGCGCCCGCGCCGCTCCATGCGGGGCTTCTTCAGGCGCTCGGGCTGGAAAACCCCGCGCCCCCGGTTTCCCCCACCGGCCGGGCGCGGTAGTCTGCCCCCGAACCCACGCACCGCATGGAGACCCCCATGACACAACGCCTGCACCTCGTCTTCGGCGGCGAACTGACCGCGCCCGGATCGACCGAATTCGTCGACCCCTCGGCCGTCCACATCGTCGGCCTCTTCCCCGACTACGCCAGCGCCCACCGCGCATGGCGGGCCGAGGCGCAGCGCACCGTGGACCAGGCGCTGACCCGCTATTTCATCGCCCATCTCCACCGCCTCATGGAAGAGGGCGACGAGCACAGCCCGACCCACCCGGTCGAGGGCTGAGGGCCCGGGGCATGGCCGCGCAACGGGGGGCGATCCCGGGGTTCTGGGCCTTTCGGCTGGGGCGCGGGCGCAGCGATCGCCCCCCGCCCCCCGCCACGGCCCTGGCGCGCCGGACCGCCATCTGGCTGCACGCCACCGAGGCCGAGGCCGTGCCCGTCCTGACCTTGCTCGCCCGCCAGATCCGCGAGATCCGGGGCGCGCCGCCCACCCTCCTCACCGGGACCGAGGCCGACCCCGGCCCCGCCGACAGCGTCGCCGCCCTTACAGCGCATCTCGAGCGGCACGACCCAGCGCTTCTGGTGCTGTCCGGCGCGCCGCTGCCCCCCGCGCTGGTCGAAACCGCCCGCCGCCGTGAGTTGCCCATCCTTCTGGTCGATGCCCGCCGCCCGGTCCTGCCCGGCCAGTGGGGACTTTGGCCGGGCTTCCTGCGCGGCCTTCTGGGCGCGATGACCGAGATCCACGCCGCCGACAGCGCCAGCGCCACCCTGCTGCGCGGCCTCGCGCCAGGACATGTCCCGGTCGAGGCCTCGGGTCCCTTCGCCCGCTATCCGCCCGCGCCGCCCTGCAACGCCTCCGAACTCGAGGCGATGCGCGCCACCCTCGCGCACCGGCTCTGCTGGTTTGCCTGGTCGCTGCCCGCCCCCGAAGAAGCCGCCGCGCTTCTGGCCCATGAACAGGCGCTGCGCCGCTCGCACCGGCTGCTCCTCATCGTCTCGCCGCGCGAGGCCGGTCGCGGCGCGGAACTGGCCGAGGCGGCGCGCGACGTGGGCTTCGTCAGCGCCCGCCGCGCCCTCGACGAAGAGATCACCGAGACGACGCAGGTCTACATCGCCGATGCCGAGGACGAGCCCGGCCTGTTCCTGCGCCTCGCTGGGATCTGCTATCTCGGCGGCTCGCTCACGCGCGAGGCCGAGACGGCGCCGCCGCTCCTGGCCGCGGCGCTTGGCTCCGTGCTGGTCTTCGGCCCACATGCGGCCGCGGGCGACCGCGCCCTTCTGGACCGGCTGCGAAAGGGACGCGCGGCGCGGCGCGTCGCCAATGCGGGCGAACTGGGCGACGCCATCGCCACGCTGCTCGCGCCCGAAATCGGCGCCGAAGCCGCGCTCCGCGCCTGGAGCATCGCGACCGAGGGATCGGACGCCACCTATGCGCTGGCACGGCGCATCTGCGACCGCGCCCACGACATCGCCCACGCCCGCGCCGCGACCGGGGGCGTGGGATGAGGGCGCCGGCCTTCTGGTTCAACCCGCCCGCCCGGCCGGGCTGGCAGGCACGGCTGCTGGCCCCGCTGGGCTGGGCCTATGCGCGCGCGACCCGCGCCCGTCTCGCACGACCCGGCTGGCGCGCCGAGGTGCCGGTGATCTGCCTGGGCAATCTCAGCGTCGGCGGCACCGGCAAGACGCCCGCGACCATCGCGCTTGCGCAGATGCTCACCGAACAGGGCCGCGCCGTGCATGTCGTCTCGCGCGGGCATGGCGGTCGGCTGACCGGCCCCCTGCGCGTCGATCCCCGCCGCCACCGGGCAACCGATACGGGCGACGAACCGCTACTGATCGCGTCCTTCGTTCCCTGCTGGATCGCCCGCGACCGCGCCGCGGGCGTCCGCGCCGCGCACGCGGCCGGGGCCGAGGTCGTGCTTATGGATGACGGGTTCCAGAACCCCGCTGTGCTCAAGACCCGCTCGGTGGTGGTGGTCGATGCCGAGACCGGCTTCGGCAACGCGCGCTGCCTGCCCGCCGGCCCGTTGCGCGAACCCGTGGCAGAGGGGCTTTCCCGCGCCGATCTGGTCCTCGCCATCGGACCGCCCGAGGCCCAGGCGCGGCTGCAGGCGGACTGGGGCTCGGTCCTGGCGATGCGCCCGCTCTTCACCGCCACCCTTGCTCCCCTGCAGACGGGGATGACCTGGCAGGGGCTGCGCGCGCTCGCCTTCGCCGGGATCGGCCGGCCGCAGAAATTCTTCGACACGCTTCAAGCCCTGGGCGTCCAGATCGCCCGCGCCCAGCCGCTCGACGATCACCAGCCCATCGGCACCGCCCTCCTGACCCGGCTCGAACACGAGGCAAAGTCGCTGAGCGCGCAGCTTGTGACGACCGAAAAGGACGCCGTGCGCCTGCCCGCCTCGATGCGCCACAAGGTCCTCACGCTGCCGGTTCGCCTGCAGATCGACGACCCCGAAGGCTTCCGCGCCGCCCTCGACCTCTGATCCTGGCGCCACGCGCCCAAACGGCGCGCAACCCGTCATCGCTCCCGCTCAGCAGCGCGCCGGCCCTTCGGTCGGGCAGGCCGCCCCCCGCGACGCTCAGCCCCGCAAACCACCAAATGTGGTGTGTGGCTGGGATTTCTGCCACAAGGCCCTGCGGAAAACTTCAGCCCGGAAAAGCAACGCTTCTTTCCACTTTTCATATCCATTGCGTTGCACTTTTCCATAATGGAGAGAATATGTGGAAGATCGCGACACTTTCGTCGCTCGACAGCCCATCGGTCCAAATTTGGACGCTCCAACGGAGTCCCGGGCACGACGCAGCCGCCGCGACGGCCCGCCCCTTCATCTTGCCCAAAAACACGCGCGGCGGTGAATTGCCCGCGCGGGCAAAAGGGGACGGCAGCCCCTATTCCGGCCAGGCTTCGGGCTGCCGGTCGTAGCCGATGTAAAGCGGGTGCTTCGGGTGCCCCGCCTTGCTGAGCCCCAGGTGGAAGAGCGGCCGCCCCGTCGCGCGCAAGAGCCGCTCCACCGCCGGCCCGCGCTCCAGGTGCGCCCCATGCGTTCCCCAGGCGCAGACGATCCGGTCGGCCCAGCCCGCGCTCTCGCGGATCGCCGCGTCGTTGCCCGGCCCGATCGGATCGGCGACCGCCCGCATCACTCGCGGATCGGTGGCGCGGAAGCCGAAGATGTTGCACACCCGGAACGCCCCGAACCCCAGCGCCCGCGCCCGCCGCTCGCAACGCTCGACC
>SLKW01000424.1 GCA_007134405.1 Paracoccaceae bacterium | reverse complement strand
CAGCCGCATCCGCGCCTTCCTGCCTGCCATGGGGGGCATCGACCTGTCGCCGCTGGTGCTGCTCCTGGGGCTCTACGCGCTGCGGATCGTGATCGCGAACAACATGCATCTGCTGGTCTGACCGCGCGCTGATCCGTTCGCCCGTGTCACTGACCCCCGAGACCGCGCTTGCCCGCATCTTCGGCTTTCCTGCCTTCCGCTCGGGGCAGGAGGAAATCGCGCGCGCTGTGATCGATGGGCGCGATGTCCTGGCGATCATGCCGACAGGGGGCGGAAAGTCGCTTTGCTACCAGCTACCTGCGCTCTGCCGCGAGGGTCTGACGGTGGTGATCTCGCCTCTGATCGCTTTGATGCGCGACCAGGTCCGAGCACTTCAGGAAGCGGGCGTCGCGGCGGCGGCGATGACCTCGGGTAACTCCCCTGACGAGAACGCCGAGATCTCGATCGCTCTGGCCGATGGGCGCTTGAAGCTACTCTACATTGCGCCCGAGCGGCTGGCATCGGGCGGTACGGCGGGGATGTTGCAACGCGCGGGATGTGCTCTCATCGCCGTGGACGAGGCGCATTGCGTCAGCCAGTGGGGGCATGACTTCCGCCCTGACTACCTGCGCATCGGTGATCTGCGCCGCCGGCTGGGCGTGCCCCTCGCCGCCTTTACCGCCACCGCCGACGCCGCCACCCGGGACGAAATCGTTGCGCGGCTCTTCGGCGGGGACGAGCCTCAGATCTTCCTGCGCGGTTTCGACCGGCCGAATATCCGGCTGGCCTTCGCGGTCAAGAACAGCCCGCGCAAGCAGATCCTCGCCTTCGCCGACCGGCGGCGCGGGCAGTCGGGGATTGTCTATTGCGCGACGCGGGCGCGGACCGAGACGCTCGCCGCAGCGCTCGAGGCCGAAGGGCACGCAGCGCGCGCCTATCATGGCGGTCTCGAGGATTGGGAGCGGCGCAAGGTCGAGTCGATGTTTCAGCAGGAAGAAGGGCTCATCGTCTGCGCCACCGTTGCCTTCGGCATGGGCGTTGATAAGCCCGACGTGCGCTGGGTCGCGCACGCGGACCTCCCGAAATCGATCGAGGCCTATTATCAGGAAATCGGGCGCGCCGGGCGCGACGGGCTGCCCGCGGACACGCTGACGCTCTACGGGCCGGACGACATCCGCTTGCGCCGGTCGCAGATCGACGAAAGCCCCGCGCCGGCCGAGCGCCGAGCGGCCGATCATGCGCGGCTGAATGCGCTGCTGGGTCTGGCCGAGGCGACACGCTGCCGGCGGCAGGTGCTGCTGGAATTCTTCGGCGAGACGCCCGATCCCTGCGGCAATTGCGACCTCTGCGCGAGCCCGGCGCGGCTGTTCGATGCGACGGAACCGGTGCGCAAGGCGCTGTCGGCGGTTCTGCGCACTGGTGAGAGCTTCGGGGCCGGGCATCTGATCGACATCCTGACCGGGAATGCGACCGACAAGGTGAAGCAGCGTGGGCACGACCGGCTGCCAACCTTCGCGGTGGGCAAGGACCTGCCGCGTGCGGGCTGGCAGGCGGTGTTCCGACAGATGATGGGCCGCGACCTGGTGCGGCCGGATCCCGAGCGACACGGCGCGCTCAGGATGACCGAGGCGGCGCGGCCCGTGTTGCGCGGCGAGGAGCCGGTGCATCTGCGGGAGGACAGCGTGAGCGCGGCGCGCGCGCGGGCTGAGCCGAAGGCACTGGTGGCGGACGAGGACGCGCCGCTGCTGGCGGCGCTGAAGGCGCATCGGCGCAAGCTGGCCGAGGCGGCCAAGGTGCCGCCCTATGTGATCTTCAACGACCGATCGCTGATCGAGATGGCCGAGAAGCGGCCGGCGACGCTGGACGCCTTCGCCGGAGTCACCGGGGTCGGGGCGACGAAGCTGGAGCGTTACGGGGCAAGCTTCCTTCAGGTTATCAACCAGGCCCCGGTCGAGATGCCGCACCCGGCGCGGCGCAAGCTGGCGGGCGGCGATCTGGCGGGGCTTTACGACCGACTGGAAGCGAAGGCGCGCGATCTGGAGCGGGGCGCGGACGGCACTGCGAAGCCCTTGAGTTGCAGCCCGGCGCAGCTGGCGCGGATCGCGAGGGAGCGGCCCCGCGACCCGGCCGGGATCGAGCGGATCTTGGGCGAGCGGCGCGCCGAGCGGTTCGGCGCAGCCTTTCTGGAGGCGCTGCGCGCCGACGGTTGAGACGGTGGCAGGGGGATTCACGCGACAAACCCCGCAAATAAAGGGCGCTGTCCAAATTTGGACAAACGACCAAGACCTTGATATAATTCCAAAAAGCGAAAAATCTTAACCGAACTTCAACCCCTTCCGGCACCCGCGTTTCGGGGACGAAAGCACCGCGTTCAGGTTTGGTGAATGTAGGTGCCCGGCGCCGGGTCAAGGGGCGGGTAGCCCGCTTCGGGTGCGCCCATCTGGGGCGGGGTGGTGGTGCCGCTGCTGTGCGAAAGCAACCAGTCGCCCCATTCGGGCCACCACGAGCCGGGCTGCGGCTTGTGCATCGCCAGCCAGCTATCGGGGCCACGGTAATTTTCGCCGGCCGGGCGGTGGCCGATACGGTAGTGGCGGCCCTTGTGGCCGGGCTCGGACAGGATGCCACCGTTATGGCCGCCCTTGGTGAGCAGGAAATGCAGGTCGCAATCGGTGAAGAGCGCGGTCTTGTAGACCGACCGCCAGGGCGCGATGTGATCGGTCTCGGTGCCGATGACGAACATCGGCACGTCGATGTCCTTGAGCGCGATCACCCGGTCCTCGACCGCGAAACGCCCGGCGGTGATGCGGTTCTCGAGGAAGATGCCGCGCAGGTATTCCGAATGCATTCGCGCGGGCATCCGTGTCGTGTCGCCGTTCCAGACGCCCAGATCCGAGGGCAGGTCGGGCCTGCCCAGAAAATAGCGGTCCACGGCGCGCGACCAGATCAGGTCCTCGGAGCGGATCGCGGCAAAGGCACCGGCCATCTGCGGCCGGTCCAGGTAGCCGCGCGACCACATCAAATCCTCCAGGAACGCGACCTGGCTTTCGTCGAGAAAGAGCAGCAACTCGCCGGCTTCGGCGAAATCCACCTGTGCGGCCATCAGCGTGACCGAGGCCAGCCGGTCGTCATGGTCGCGCGCCATCTTCGCCACCGCGACGGCAAGAAGCGTGCCGCCCAGGCAATAGCCGTTCACGTGAACCTTGACGTCCGGGACGATCGTGGTGACCACGTCGAGCGCCGCCATGATCCCCCGGCGCCGGTAATCCTCGAGCGAGAGGTCGGCCTGCGCGGCCGTCGGGTTGCACCAGGAGATGCAGAAGACGGTGTAACCCTGACCAACCAGCCAGTTGATGAGCGAGTTGTGCGGCGAAAGGTCGAGCACGTAGTACTTCATGATCCAGGCCGGTATGATCAGCACCGGCTCGGCCTGGACCTTGTCGGTTTGTGGCGCGTACTGGATCAGTTCCATGATGTCGTTGCGCCAGACAACCCGGCCCGGCGTGCACGCCAGATGCTCACCCAGCGCGAATTCTGCCGGGATCGGCTTGTGTTCCTGGGTCAGCGTGCGCATCGCGTCCTCGCTGAAATGCGCGGCCCCCTCGATCCAGTTTCGGCCGCCGCAGCGGGCGCTCTGTTCCAGGATCTCTGGATTGGCGAGGGGGAAGTTGGCGGGCGAGACCGTGTCCAGCAATTGCCGCGCAATGAAGCCGGTGCGCTGGGCGTTCTGCCGGCGCAGCCCGCGAAGATCGGCGGTGGCGGCGTCCCACCAGTCATGCACGGCCAGGAACTGCTGTTGCCACAGGCCGAAGGGCAGGCGCTCCCACCCCTCGTGCTGCCAGCGTGTGTCCCAGGGCTTCGCCGTAAAGGGCTTCTCGGGGGCGCGGCCGAGCATCGTCTCGGTCCCGTAGCGGGCCAGTTTCAGCGCGTTGATCCGCGCCCGTTCGATCAATTCCAACTGCCGTCCGGGAGCACGCGCCAGATGCATCGCCCAATCGGCCCAGGCATCGAACATCGCATGCGGCGAAAGCCCGGCGGTGAAGGGCGCGATGGTCGCCATCGCACCCCGGTCGAGCGACTGGAACGGGTGTTCGTCCCAGACGCCTCCCTGCGCGGGTGCGGCAGGGGGGCTGGGCGCGTGTTTCGGCGCCTTGCGCTGGGCTTTCGGCACGGAGGGGGTCTCGGTGGCGCGATCGGGCGTGGGGCGGCGTTTCGACATCGGAACCTCACTCGGCGGCTTCGGCGGCGGGGGGGCGCAGAGGCGGGAAATCCTCGGGGGTGATCGTCTCGCGTTCCAGAAGCAGCGCGGCCCCGGCTTTCAGGTCGCCGGCGCGCTCGCGCAGCAGCTTGAGCGCCCGGCCGTAGGCCGCGTCGAGCAGATCGCGCACGGCAAGGTCCACCTCGCGCGCCGTCGCTTCGGAATGATCGCGCGGCGCGAAGCTCATGCGATCTTCGCCCAGAAAGCCGCTGCGATTGTGCTCCAGCACAGCCTGGCCGAGCTTCTCATGCATGCCGAAGCGGGTGACGATCTGGCGCGCGATGTCGGTGGCGCGCACAAGGTCGTCTGCCGCGCCGGTCGAGACCTCGTTGAAGCGGATCTCCTCGGCCGCGCGACCGGATAGGAGCATCACCATGCGGTTTTCAAGCTCGGACCGGGTGATGAGGAATCGGTCCTCGGTCGGCCGGGTCATCGTGTAGCCCAGCGCGCCGATGGTGCGCGGGATGATCGAGACCTTGTGGACGGGATCGGCGCCGGGCAGCGCGGCGGCGGCCAGCGCATG
Organism: Paracoccaceae bacterium; assembly: GCA_007134405.1. GTDB lineage: Bacteria > Pseudomonadota > Alphaproteobacteria > Rhodobacterales > Rhodobacteraceae > Pararhodobacter. The sequence continues at coordinate 3,173 of SLKW01000424.1, read as the reverse complement.
GCCCATCTCGTGCCAGGCGACGGTCTCGCGCTCCTTCTCGTTCAGAAGCCGGCCCTTGCGCTCCATCCCGGCGACGATGCGTTCGATGGCGGCGGTGACGTCCTGCATGGCGACGCGCTCGGCCCCGCGGCGGGTGGCCTGGATCGCGGCTTCGTTGACGAGGTTCGCGAGTTCCGCCCCGGTAAAGCCCGGCGTCAGCCCGGCGATGGCGTCGACATCGAGCGCGGGCTCGATCTGCACCTTGCGCAGATGCACGCGCAGGATCGCCGCGCGGCCGGTGCGGTCGGGCCGGTCGACGACCACCTGGCGGTCGAACCGGCCGGCGCGCATCAGCGCTGGGTCAAGAATCTCGGGCCGGTTGGTCGCGGCCAGAAGCACGATGCCCTCGCGCGGGTCGAAGCCGTCGAGCTCGGCCAAAAGCTGGTTGAGCGTCTGTTCCTTCTCGTCGTGCCCGCCGCCGAAATTGCCGACGCCCCGCTTCTTGCCCAGCGCGTCGAGTTCGTCGATGAAGATGATGCAGGGGGCGGCCTTGCGCGCCTGCTCGAAGAGGTCGCGCACCCGCGCCGCGCCGACGCCCACGAACATCTCGACGAATTCCGAGCCCGAGATCGAGAAGAAGGGCACCCCCGCCTCGCCGGCGATGGCGCGGGCGAAGAGGGTCTTGCCGGTGCCCGGCGGGCCGGTGAGCAGGATGCCCTTGGGGATGCGCGCGCCGAGGCGGCCGAACTTTTCGGGCTCGGTCAGGAAATCGACGATCTCCTTGAGTTCCGACTTCGCCTCGTCGACGCCGGCGACGTCGTCGAAGGTGACGCCGGTGTCCTTCTCGACATAGATCTTGGCCTTGGACTTGCCGACATTCATCATGCCGCCCATCCCCTGGCGTTCGGCAAACCGGCGAAAGACGTAGAGCCAGACGAAGAGGATGAGCGCGATGGGGATGACCCAGGACAGGACCATCATCAGGAACGTGTTCTGAACGGTGCCGTCGAATTCGGCCGTCGATTGCTCCAGCCGCGCGGTCAGGTCCTCGGGGACGATGTTGGTGACGAAATGCGTATGCCCGTTCACCGGGTCGCGGTAGCGCCCCTCGATCTGCTCGGCGCGCACGGTGACGGTGTCGATCCGGTCGGCCTCCAGATGCTCGAGAAATGTCGAATAGGCGATGCGCTCGGTCACTGTCGCCGTCGAGAGCCAGCTCTGGAAGATCAGCAGCGCCAGGAAGGCGGCGACGAAGTACCAGATGTGATATTGCTGTTGCTTGTCCATCGGTCAATCTTTGGGCGATCGGTGCAGGCTAGGCGCCGCGGCGCGGCAACGACATGATTCAGGTCAAGAGGCGGCGCGCTCGGACGGGGCTTCCAGGGCGGGGCGGTCGGTGCGCTCGAACTCGCTGACATCCTGCGCCAGAAGCACGGCGAAGGGGCGGGTCTGGTCGAAGGCCGCCAGGATGATCGCCAGCATAGAGGTGAGCGGCACGGCCAGAACCGCCCCCGGCACGCCCCAGAACGCCGTCCAGAACGACAGCGCCACCACGACCACGAAGGGCGACATGTTCACCTTGCGCCCGATCATCCGCGGTTCCAGGTAGTTGCCGACGAACATCTGCGCCGCGACCAGCAACACTGCCAGCGCCAGCGTCAGCTGAACCGAGCCGTATTGCACCATCGACATCATCACCGGAAAGACCACCGCGATGAGCGAGCCGAAATAGGGGATGTAGTTGAGCAACGCGATCAGAAGCGCCCAGAAGATCGCGTGATCGACCCCGAATGCCCAGAGGATGGCGTAGGAGGCCGCACCGATGATGACGTTGATCAGCGTCTTGATCGCCAGATACTCGCCGATGCGATCGTTGATCGAGCGGAAGACGGACATCGTGCGCTCGGCCTGCAACCGCTGGGGAAGCGCCACCGAAAGCTTGTGCGAGAACCCCGCCGCCTCGGCGAACAGGAAGACGGCGTAGACGACGATCAGCACGACGACGCCCGCCAGCGCGCCCACCGACCCGGCCACGCCGCCCAGGAACTGCTGCATGTCGATCCGGCCGATGGTCATGGTCTGTATCGTCTGCCAGTCGGGGTTGCCCTCGATGCCCAGCATCTCCATGCCGCGCTTGATCAGCCGTTCGAGGTTCGCCTGGTATTCCGGCGCCTGCGCCACCAGATCGCGCACCGTGACGATGACGACGCCATTGAAGGCCGTCAGCAGCACGACGAAAGCCAGAAGCAAGATCAGCTTGCGCAAAAAAGACGGCATCCAGCGCGTCGCCCGGAACCTCTCCATCGCCGCAGAGGCCGAGGTGATGATGTAGACCGCCAGCACCGCGATCACGATGGGCATCAGGATCCCGCGCCCGATCGACAGCAGCCAGCCGATCATGATCGCCAGCGCCAGACCCAGCGTCGCGGCCGCCAGGGGGCGCAGGGGATCGGCACTTGCGGACATCGAACACTCCGGCGCGGGCAATGGAGAAGAAGCATAGCGGCCAGAGCGCTTGCTGTTCAAGTCGCGCGTCGCTTTGCAGGCTGCGGCCTGCCCAACACGCTTGCCCAACGCGCCGGGCTTTCCTTTCGGCGGGGCGCGCAATATGAGTCCGCATGCGGCGAATTGTCCGCCAAGCGAGGCAGGATGCAGACCATTACCACGACCGACGCGCTTGCGGCCTTCTGCGCCGAGGCCGCGGGCGAGCCCTATGTCACCGTCGATACCGAGTTTCTGCGCGAGCGGACCTATTATTCCAAGCTGTGCCTCGTGCAGCTGGCGATGCCGGGCCACGGCAATGATGGCGCCGTGCTTGTCGATCCGCTGGCCGAAGGCATCGACCTGGCGCCGCTCTTCGATCTGATGCGCAACCGGTCGGTGGTGAAGGTCTTTCATGCCGCCCGCCAGGATGTCGAGATCTTCTGGATCGATGGCGGCGTGATCCCGCAGCCCCTGTTCGACACGCAGATCGCCTCGATGGTCTGCGGATTCGGCGAACAGGTCGGCTACGAGACGCTGGTGCGCAAGATCGCGCGCTCGAGCCTCGACAAGACCTCGCGCTTCACCGACTGGTCCCAGCGCCCCCTGACGGACGCCCAGAAACGCTATGCGCTGGCCGATGTGACGCATCTGCGGGTGATCTACGAACATCTCGCCGCCGAGCTGGAGCGCAGCGGCCGCGCCCATTGGCT
>SLKW01000402.1 GCA_007134405.1 Paracoccaceae bacterium | reverse complement strand
GCGGCGTGGCCCGTCTGGCGCTGAACCGGACCGAGAAGCACAATGCCATGTCGGCGCGGATGATCGTCGAGCTGCGCGAGGCGGCGTCGGAACTGGCCGCCGACGACGCGGTGCGCGTCGTGGTATTGACCGGCACGGGGGCGAGTTTCTGCGCCGGCGGCGACCTGAAGTGGATGCAGGCGCAGATGGCGGCCGATGCCGCAACCCGCGGTGACGAGGCCGGGAAGCTGGCCGACATGCTGGGGGCGCTGAACCGGCTGCCGAAGCCCTTGATCGGGCGGATCCAGGGCCAGGCCTTTGGCGGCGGCGTCGGCCTCGTCTCGGTCTGCGATGTGGCAATCGGGGTGCGGGGGGCGAAGTTCGGCTTCACCGAGACCCGGCTGGGCCTGATCCCGGCGACGATCGGCCCCTATGTGCTGGCGCGGATGGGCGAGGCGATGGCGCGGCGGGTCTTCATGTCGGCGCGGCTTTTCGACGCGGAGGAGGCGGTGCGGCTGGGTCTTCTGGCTGGCGCGGTCGCGCCCGAGGAGCTGGACGCCGCGATCGAGGCCGAGGTTGCGCCCTATCTGTCCTGCGCGCCGGGGGCCGTCGCGTCGGCCAAGGCGCTGGCGTTGCGATTGGGCGGGCGCGTCGAGCCGGCAGATGTGGATCATTCGATCGCGCAACTCGTCGAACGCTGGGAAACCGACGAGGCGCAGGAGGGGATCGCCGCCTTCTTCGCGCGCCGCAAACCCGGCTGGGTGCGCTGAGCCCCCTTTCCGCGGCGCGGTCTTGGATTAAGTGAGCCTCACGGCAGGCCGGAACCGGGCGTCGCGCGTTGCTACGCCTTGCTTGTCGACACATCGGTGCGGTCGGTTGAGAAAGCGGCCGCGGGCCGGATCGCGGGCGCATGCGACGCCCCCCGCCTTCGGTTGACCCGCCTTGTCCGCAAGAGTAAACGAAGGGCAGGCTGAGGAAGCAGGGCGGCCTTTGCCCGAAGCACGCCAGAGGAGCCAGCGGTGGACTTTCTTCTCAGAGACTATCTTCCGATCATCATCTTCCTGTTCATCGCGATCGGTCTCGGACTGGTGCTGATGCTGTCCGCGATGGTGATCGCCTACCGAAAGCCCGACCCCGAGAAGGTGTCGATCTACGAATGCGGCTTCAACGCGTTCGACGACGCACGGATGAAGTTCGACGTGCGTTTCTATCTGGTGGCGATCCTGTTCATCATCTTCGACCTGGAGATCGCGTTCCTGTTCCCCTGGGCGGTTGCTTTCGGAGAGATCAGCATGACGGCCTTCTGGTCGATGATGGTTTTCCTGGCGGTGCTGACCGTGGGCTTTGCCTATGAATGGAAGAAAGGAGCGCTGGAATGGGAGTGATGACCGGAACGCAGGTCGGCGCCGACCGTGACCACGACACCGCCGCGCTCAACTCCGAGCTGCAGGACAAGGGATTTTTGCTCACCACCACGGCCGACATCATCAACTGGGCCAGAAACGGCTCGCTGCACTGGATGACCTTCGGGCTTGCGTGCTGCGCGGTCGAAATGATGCACACCTCGATGCCGCGCTACGATCTGGAGCGCTTCGGCACCGCACCGCGCGCCTCGCCCCGCCAGTCAGACCTGATGATCGTGGCGGGTACGCTGACGAACAAGATGGCGCCCGCGCTGCGCAAGGTCTACGACCAGATGCCCGAGCCGCGCTACGTGATCTCGATGGGCTCCTGCGCGAACGGGGGCGGCTATTATCATTACAGCTACAGCGTCGTTCGCGGCTGCGACCGGATCGTGCCGGTCGACATCTACGTGCCTGGCTGTCCGCCCACCGCCGAGGCGCTGCTCTACGGAGTGCTGCAATTGCAGCGCAAGATCCGCCGCACCGGCACGCTTGTCCGCTGAGAGGTTCCATGTCCGACGCTTTGCACGAACTCGGCGACTATATCCGCCACCGGCAGCCCGATGCGGTGCGGGGGGCACATGTGGCGCATGACGAACTGACGCTTGATGTCGCCGTGAGCGGGTTGCCGGGGCTGGTGCAGTTCCTGAAGATGGACGAAACCTGCCGCTTTTCGACGCTCATCGACATCACCGCCATCGACTGGCCGGCGCGCAAGGCGCGGTTCGACGTGGTCTACCATTTCCTGTCGATGTACCGGAACCACCGCATCCGGTTGAAGGCAGCGGTGCGCGAGGATGTGATGGTCCCGACGATCACCGACATCCACCCCTCGGCCAACTGGTTCGAGCGCGAGGTGTTCGACATGTTCGGCATCCTCTTTTCCGGGCACCCGGACCTGCGGCGGATCCTGACAGACTACGGCTTCCGGGGGCATCCCTTGCGCAAGGATTTCCCGACCACGGGCTATACCGAGGTGCGCTATGACGAGGCGTTGAAGCGCGTGGTCTACGAGCCTGTGAAGCTGACGCAGGAATACCGGCAGTTCGATTTCATGTCGCCCTGGGAAGGGGCCGACTACATCCTGCCGGGCGACGAGAAGAAGGAGGCGCGCTGATGGAATTCGTCTTTTTCCTCATCATGGCCGCGCTGACGATCATCCCGCTGTTCAAGCTGCTGCCGGCATTCGGGATCAATCCCTACTGGGCCCTGGTCGCGCTGTTTCCGCTGGCGCTGATCGTGCTTCTGTGGGTGATGGCCGGTCGGCTCGACCGGTTTCACGGAAGGAACCTCTGATGGACGGCAAGTTTGGCGACGCCGAAACGGGCGAACAGAAGATCCGCAACTTTAACATAAACTTCGGCCCGCAACACCCTGCGGCGCATGGTGTTTTGCGTCTTGTGCTCGAGCTCGACGGCGAAATCGTCGAGCGATGCGATCCGCATATCGGACTGCTGCATCGCGGCACCGAGAAGCTGATGGAGAGCCGCACCTATCTGCAGAACCTGCCCTATTTCGACCGGCTGGATTACGTGGCGCCGATGAACCAGGAGCATGCCTGGTGCCTGGCGATCGAAAAGCTGACCGGGGTTCAGGTGCCGCGCCGCGCCTCGCTGATCCGCGTGCTTTTTTCCGAGATCGGGCGCGTCCTGAACCATCTTCTCAACGTCACCACGCAGGCGATGGACGTGGGCGCGCTGACCCCGCCGCTCTGGGGGTTCGAGGAGCGTGAAAAGCTCATGATCTTTTATGAGCGCGCCTGCGGCGCACGGCTACACGCCGCCTATTTCCGGCCCGGTGGCGTGCACCAGGACCTGCCGCCCGAGCTGCTGGACGATATCGAGACCTGGGCGCATGAATTCCCCAAGGTGCTCGACGATATCGACGGGCTTCTGACCGAGAACCGGATCTTCAAGCAGCGCAACGCGGACATCGGCGTGGTCAACGAGCAGGAGATCTTGGACTGGGCTTATTCCGGCGTGATGGTGCGCGGGTCGGGTCTGGCCTGGGACCTGCGCCGCGCGCAGCCCTACGAATGCTACGACGAGTTCGACTTCAAGATTCCGGTCGGCAAGAACGGCGACTGCTACGACCGCTATCTGTGCCGGATGGCCGAAATGCGCGAGAGCGTGAAGATCATTCTTCAGTGTCTCGGCAAGCTGCGCGCGCCCGAAGGGCAGGGCGACATCCTGGCGCGCGGAAAGATCACGCCGCCGAAGCGGGGCGAGATGAAAACGTCGATGGAGGCCCTGATCCATCACTTCAAGCTTTATACCGAGGGCTTTCATGTCCCGGCGGGCGAGGTATATGCCGCGGTCGAGGCGCCGAAGGGCGAATTCGGCGTCTACCTGGTCGCGGACGGCACCAACCGACCCTACCGCGCCAAGATCCGGGCGCCGGGCTATCTGCACCTGCAGTCGATGGATCACGTCGCGAAGGGGCACATGCTTGCTGACGTGGCCGCGATCATCGGCACGATGGACGTCGTCTTCGGAGAAATCGACCGGTGAGGCAAGCCGTCCCCTTCGTGCTGGCAGCGACGCTTGCTGCGCCGGGCGCCGCCGCGACGCCCGAGACGGCGGCGGCGTTCATCGATGCCATGCGCGATGCGGGGTGCGAGATGTCGCTCGAGACCGCCGATGACACGGCGGACGCGCTGGGCATCGAGGTCGAGGATCTGGACGATGTCCTGGACCTGCTGTTCATGGGCGGGTTGCTTGACATCGATCAGGAGGACAACCTGAACCTGACCCCGGCGCTGTGCGAGGGCGACGCGGCAGACGACGCGCAGGTCTACGCGCGCCTGCAGGACGAGATCGACCTGGACGCCGCGATGGAGCCCTTCTTCGGCGCGCCGGCGTCGGTGGAGGCCGTGCCGACCCCTGAGCGCGGTGCGCTTTTCCTGTCGGCGATCCGGGGGAATGACTGCGCGCTGCACCGTGACGATGCCGACACCCTCCTGACCACGGCGGGTCTGACCCCGGCCGAGGCGGAGACGGCGCTCGTGATCCTTTTCGAGGCAGGGCACCTGCGGTTCGTCGACGGCCCGAACGCCGTGGGATTGCCCGACCCGGTCTGCTCGGCCGAACCGGCGGGAGACGCGGCTCTGTTCGAAACCGCGACCGCTCAGGTCATCGGGCGACACCGGCCCGGCAATCCCGATGCCGTTCTGGCCGAGCGTTTCGGACCCGAGGGGATCGAGGCGGTGATGGCGTTTCTTGCCGATACCAGCGACTGTGTCCTCGACATTTCCGATCGCGAGGATACGGTCGACTCGGTCGTGGCGTTCCTGGCGTTCAACGTGACGGGCGTTTACAACTTGCCGCCCGACTTCTCGCCCGTGGCCGAAGACGAATTGCGCGCCACGATCGCGCACATGCTTGACGTGCCCAGCCCGGCGTTCGAGGCCGCGCCCGGGCAACTGACCCTGATCGATTGTACACCGTGAGCGAAAGAGCCGATGCTGCGCCGCCTGCACCCTGACCAACCCGAGAGCTTCGCCTTCACGCCCGCCAACCAGGAATGGGCGGAGGCACAGATCAGCAAGTATCCCGAAGGCCGGCAAGCGAGCGCCGTCATCCCGCTGCTGTGGCGTGCGCAGGAGCAGGAGGGATGGCTGTCGCGGCCCGCGATCGAGAGCGTAGCCGAGATGCTGGACATGCCCTATATCCGCGCGCTCGAAGTGGCGACGTTTTACTTCATGTTCCAGCTTCAACCCGTGGGCAGCCTGGCGCATGTGCAGGTCTGCGGGACGACCAGCTGCATGATCTGCGGGGCCGAGGACCTGATCGCCGTCTGTCGCGAGAAGATCGCGCCCAAGGCGCATCAGCTTTCTTCTGACGGCCGGTTCAGCTGGGAAGAGGTCGAATGCCTGGGTGCGTGTGCCAACGCCCCAATGGTGCAGATCGGCAAGGACTACTTCGAGGATCTGACGGCAGAGAAGTTCGCCTGGCTGCTTGACGAATTTGCGGCGGGACGCGTGCCGCTGCCGGGGCCGCAGAACGGGCGCTTCGCATCGGAACCCGCGGGCGGGGCCACGACGCTGGAGCGTTCCGCGTCGGAAAAGCACAATGGCTCGGTCGCGCTGGCCGTGGCGCTGGGCGACACGATCAAGCGGATCGACGGAACCGAGGTGCCGATCGTGACCCCCTGGCTGGGCGAGAAGGCCAAGGGCAGGGCGAAGGACACGGACCCCTCGGTCAAGAAGGAGCCGAAGCCTGCGAACGGGCTGACGGTCGATGAGACCGGCGCCACCGTTCAGGAGGCGCCGGCAAAGGAACGCGCCAAGCCGAAGGGCGGGCCGGCCGCGCCGCCGATGCAGGAACCTGGCACGCCGCCGCCGACGATGGAAGGCCCGCGCAAGGGCAAGGCGGACGATCTGAAACAAATCAGGGGCATCGGGCCGAAAGTGGAAGAGCAGCTCAACGCCATGGGCTTCTATCATTTCGACCAGATCGCCGCTTGGACCGAGCACGAGATCGCGTGGGTCGACCAGAATGTCGAAGGCTTCAAGGGTCGCGCTTCGCGGGACGACTGGGTTGCACAGGCCAAGGACCTTGCAGCCGGTGGCAAGCAGGAAACCAGTTGAGGCAAGCGGACGTGAGCCAGCGCAGCGATCAGGACAAGCGCCATGGCCGACAGGTGCGGCAGGTGGCTGCGGTGCTGATCGTGACCATGGTGCTCTGGATGTTGCTGAGCTGGGCGGGCGGCTTCTACGGATGGCAAGCGCGCTTCGCCTTTCTGATCGACTTCCTGGCGCTTGCGGCCTTTGCCTGGGCGCTGATCGTTTCTTTCCGTCTCTGGCGTGAGCGCCGGAACAACTGAGGACAGCACATGCTGAAGGACCAGGAACGCATCTTCACCAATCTCTACGGGATGCAGGACCGTTCGCTGAAGGGCGCGAAGGCGCGCGGCCATTGGGACGGAACCGCCGCGATCATCGCCAAGGGCCGCGACTGGATCGTGAGCGAGATGAAAACCTCGGGCCTGCGGGGGCGGGGCGGGGCGGGTTTCCCCACCGGGCTGAAATGGTCATTCATGCCCAAGGAAAGCGACGGTCGGCCCAGCTATCTTGTGGTCAATGCCGACGAGTCCGAGCCCGGCACCTGCAAGGACCGCGAGATCATGCGGCATGATCCGCATACGCTGATCGAAGGTTGCCTGATCGCCTCGTTCGCGATGAACGCGCATGCCTGCTACATCTACATCCGCGGTGAATATATCCGCGAGCGCGAGGCATTGCAGGCCGCGATTGACGAGGCCTACGATGCGGGGCTTCTAGGCAAGAATGCGGCCAAGTCGGGCTGGGATTTCGACCTCTACCTGCATCACGGTGCCGGCGCGTATATCTGCGGGGATGAGACCGCGCTTCTGGAAAGCCTCGAAGGCCGGAAGGGCATGCCGCGGATGAAGCCGCCGTTTCCGGCCGGTGCAGGGCTTTATGGCTGTCCGACGACCGTGAACAACGTGGAATCGATCGCCGTCGTACCGACGATCCTGCGCCGGGGCGGCGCGTGGTTCGCGGGTTTCGGTCGGCCGAACAATGCCGGCACCAAGCTCTTTGCCGTGTCGGGTCATGTCAACAAGCCCTGTGTGGTCGAGGAATCGATGTCGATCACGTTCGAGGAGCTCATCGACACGCATTGCGGCGGGATTCGCGGCGGTTGGGACAACCTCAAGGCGGTGATCCCCGGGGGGTCTTCCGTGCCATGCATTCGCGGTGAGCACATGCGCGAAGCGATCATGGATTTCGACTATCTGCGCGAGCAGAAATCCGGCTTGGGCACGGCGGCGGTCATCGTGATGGACAAGTCAACGGACATCATCAAGGCGATCTGGCGTCTGTCGAAATTCTACAAGCATGAAAGCTGCGGCCAATGCACGCCCTGCCGCGAAGGCACGGGCTGGATGATGCGCGTCATGGACCGCCTGGTGCGTGGGGAGGCCGCAATCGAGGAGATCGACATGCTCTGGGATGTGTCGAAACAGGTCGAGGGCCACACGATCTGCGCGCTTGGCGATGCGGCGGCCTGGCCGATACAGGGACTGATCCGGAATTTCCGCGACGAGATCGAGGACCGTATCCGTGCCCAACAGAAAGGCCGCCGACCAGCGGTGGCCGCGGAGTGAATGCGATGTATATGAAGACCCGTATGAGGCTGCTGCGGTCGGCACTTCTGGCGCTCGCGATGGCGCTGCCCTCCGGTTTCGTCGTAGCGGCTGAGCCGCGCGAGATGACGCAAGCCGAGGTCAATGCCTCAATCCGCGCGAACCCGGATCTCTACAACCCACTTTTCACCGCCGGTATCATCCGGCAGGTGGTGAAGTACTGCGACAGTCTGGCTGGTCCAAGCCGAATGCAACGACAGGCCTATTTCATGCCCATCTACCTGGCGGCCCGCCGCGTGGGCTATTCGCGCGCGCAGCTGGAAGCGTTTGTCGAGGATGAGGGCGAGCGCGAGCACATGAAGATGCTGGTGGCGCAATACCTGGCACAATACGGGGTGGAATTGTCCGACAATGATGCTGTCTGCGCCTTTGGCCGCCAGCAGATCGAAGCCGGCACGGCCATCGGTCAGCGACTGAGAG
>SLKW01000045.1 GCA_007134405.1 Paracoccaceae bacterium | reverse complement strand
GGTTAACAGCCCCTCCCGCATAACCCTCGAAAACAACGAGAAAATCCGGCCGGAGCCGGATGTGCAGAAACTTTTCAATAGGTTATCTGGCGGAGAGACAGGGATTCGAACCCTGGGAGGACTTGCATCCTCAACGGTTTTCGAGACCGCCCCGTTCGACCACTCCGGCACCTCTCCGACAAGATCGCTAGTATTCCAGTTTGCGGTGCTAGGCAATACCCGCCGCAATCCCGAGGGCTTGCAACGTTTCTTTTCCTGACGAAACTGTTATGCGTATGGCACTGCACGGCTTTCCCATCGGTCTAATTCCAGCCACCAATCAGGTGCCTGGAAGCTTGGCCTCGTGAGGACAACTCTGCTCTGCCCTTCATCGGACGCTTCAGGCCGGGCGAGGGTCTGGCAGTTGGTAAAGCTGCCGTTCTTCGCCGCCTGCATCTACGACAAATGGCCTAAGGTCTAACGGCTCCATGGTTGCGTCTCGTGCTCGTCGGCAATTTGCTCGGGCGCCACGCGCAGATGGAAGGTTAGCATCACTGGGCAGAGTTGAAGCGAGGCTGTAGGGCAGTCAATTTGCATGCGCGGTTCCTGCTCCGAATGGGGATTCAATTGGTTCCTTGCCTTCCCGGACGGTCAAGGCCAAGATTTTGATCAAATACGACGGACAAGAAAGGAGCCTTCGACATGGAGCCGACCCTTCCCAGCCAGGCACAGGTGGTCATCGTCGGTGGCGGTTCGATCGGCTGCAACATCGCATATCACTTGACCGAACTCGGGATAACTGATGTTGTTGTGCTGGAGCGCGACAAGCTGACATCCGGCACAACCTGGCACGCGGCTGGCGAGATCGTGCCCGCGGTGTTGGGCGCGGAGTGGGAGTGCAATCTCTACCTGTACGGGCGCAAACTTATCTCGCACCTCGAAGCCGAGACCGGGCTAGCGACCGGCTGGCGCGGGGTCGGCTATATCCAACCCGCCGATACGCGCGAACGGCTGGAGGAGATGCGCCGGGGCGCGGCTTTCATGAACCTGCATGGGATCGAGGTCCATGAAATTTCGCCTTCCGAGGCTGCGGAGCGCTTTCCCATCGGCGACTTTTCGACCACGCTGGCTGCCTTCTGGTATCCGCAAGAAGGCCGCACCAACCCCGTCGACACGACGATGGCGCTGGCCCGCGGGGCGCGAACTCGTGGCGCACGGGTGATTGAGGATGTCGCTGCCAGCGAAATCCTGATGCGCAATGGTCACGCCGTGGGGGTGCGCACCTGCCAGGGCGAGATTGCAGCCGAGCACGTTGTGATCGCCGCCGGCATGTGGTCGCGCCAGTTAGGGGCGAAAGCGGGGTTGAACCTGCCATTGCAGGCGGCCGAGCATTATTACCTCATCACCGATGAGATCGATGGCATCCACAGCGAACTTCCACTGCTCGAGGATCCGCACAACTGGTCGTACTATCGTGAGGAAGTGGGTGGGCTCCTGGTGGGCCTCTTCGAGCCCGAGGCCGCGGCCTGGATGGTCGAAGCGATCCCCGAAAATTTCTCCTTTGGCGAAATCGAGCCCGACTGGGAGCGCATGGGCCCACATCTCGAGGCGGCGTTCAAGAGGGTGCCGAGCGCGGCAGAGGTCGGCGTGCGCAAATTATTCTGCGGTCCGGAGAGTTTCACGCCAGATCTCGCCCCCCTGGTGGGCGAGGCACCGGGCTTGCGCAACTGCTGGGTCGCAGCGGGGTTGAATTCGCTGGGTATCCTCTATGGTCCCGGTATCGGTCGGACATTGGCGCATTGGATTGTCGATGGTCGCTGCCCGGTCGATCACACGGCGTTCAATGTAGACCGCTTTGCCGACGGCACCCAAAACACACCCGCATTCCGCCGCGCCCGCACGTCTGAGTTGCCGGCGAAAAGCTTTGGTGGTCATTTCCCTAATGACAATTTCAAAACCGCGCGCGGGCTGAAGCGCTCCGCGCTCTACGACCGGTTAAAAGCGGCCGGGGCGCATTTCAGCGAAAGCCACGGCTGGGAGTTGCCCGACTGGTTCGCGCCAACACCTGAAGAGGCGCGGATCGAGACCTATAGTTGGGGACGGCAGGACTGGTTCGACTGGCACGCTGCCGAACATCGCGCCGCCCGCGAGGACGCGATCCTCATGGATATGTCGTCGATGTCGAAGTTCCTAGTCCAAGGGCGTGACGCTTGCGCATTACTCAACCGCATTAGCTGCAACCAAGTAGACGTTGCCGTCGGCCGCGTGGTCTACACCGCATGGGCGAACGAAGCAGGTGGTTTCGAGGCCGACCTGACCGTGACCCGCATGGATCAAGACCGCTTCATGGTCGTGGTCGGTGAAAACAGTCACGGACACACTGAAACTTGGATGCGGAGGCATATTCGGCCGGGGGAATTCGTCACAATAACCGATATGACCGCTGGGATTACGCAGATCAATCTTCACGGCCCGAAGGCGCGCGATATCCTGGAGGCTGTGAGCACTGCCGACCTTTCCATCGCGGCCTTTCCCTTCATGACCGCACAAATGATCGATATCGGGTTCTTTCAGGTGTTCGCTCTGCGCGTCACCTACGTGGGGGAACTGGGCTGGGAACTCCAGGTGCCGTGCTTGCACGCAGTCCAGGTCTACGACCTTCTGGTCAACGCGGGCGCTAATCACAGCCTGCGCAACGCGGGAATGCAGACACTGTCCTCGCTCAGGCTCGAGAAGGCGTATCGCGATTTTGGTGTCGATCTGGACAACACCGACAACCCGATCGAGGCCGGGCTCGGCTTCGCGGTAAAGTTCGACAAGCCCGGCGGATTTATTGGCAAAGAAGCCTTGGCCGGGATCAAGGCGGCCGGCACGCCGAAGCGGCGGATGCTTCAGTTCCTGCTGGCCGACCCTGATCCGCTCCTTCATGGCAATGAGATTATCTATCTCGACGGGCAGCCGGTGGGGTATATTCAGGTCGGCGCCTACGGCCATACGCTTGGCGGCGCGGTCGGGATTGGCTTTGCGGAAACGGAGGGTCCTCTTACCGCAGACTGCGTGTCATCGGGAGAATGGTCCATTGAGATCGCCGGCAAACACTTCCCCGCGAGGGCTTCGCTGAAGCCGCTTTTCGATGCGCAAATGGAGCGCGTGAGAACTTAGGTCGGATACCTAACTGCCACCTAGGATTCGTGCGATCTCGTCTTTCAACTCCATGCGTTGGCGGCGTAATTCGGCTTCGTGCTGTTCCGATACCGGTTCGACGTTTGTCTCTGCACGGTGGATGCTCCGATTGACCCTATGGTATTCGTCAGCGAGCCGCGCGAAGTGGGCGTTCGTCAGCTTCAGATTGTGAAGCTTGTCTGTCTGTTGTGGAAATTCCTCGGCAAGCTCGTGCGGGGTATGGGTCATTATGTTCTCCCAGTTTGACACACCCGAGACTCTCCCAGGCAAAGCAGAAAAACCTTGATCTGGATCACATCCGGTCAGCCGTACGGAACCTTGCCCCTTGGATCGCAGTTTGAAGTGCGTACCGACGAAAGGGCTAACCGAAATGACCGAGAGCAATACGAACGTTCACAACCCGGCCAGCATCGAGGAGCGGCGAGCGCTTGATGCCGACGAATTGAAACTCGCCGATCAAGCTCGGCAGCCGCGACTTGGTCAGCTATCCGATCGTGAATTGTCAGATCTGATTACTCGGCTTCGCACGCGTCGGAACCGGGCTCGCGACATCGCCGACCGGCAGGGTCGCGAGGCCCGTTCCAAGGCCGCACCTGCAGGCGCGACCCCGGCAAGTGGCAATGCAGGAACGCTGAACAAACTTGACTTCCTGAACGCCGCGCTCTCCCGCGCCATGGCGGAGCGCGACGTTCGAGGCGCCCCTGACGAAAAGGATGAGATGGGTTCAGATAGGGCGTCGCAAAAAGAATTAGCGGAAAAGGCTATGGAGGTGGCGACCGCGGGCGAGACCGACTCCAACCCGATGATGGAAAAAGGCGGTGCCCTACATCCAGACGATCCTGACGCGAGCGCCGGAAAGGGCGACCTCGACAGTACCGCGCGGCGGACTGCACCTTCCGGCGCCTTCGATCATGCTGGTGATCTGCCTTCGCGCGAACGCTCCCGAACGAGATACTGAAAGGGCCACCAGTATACTGAAAGGGCCACCAGTAATTGAGGTCCTGGTCCCGACTGTTTCGCATCAAGCTTCTTCGGCCTGCTCCGCGATGCGAGCGACCGAAACGACTTGCTCGCCGGTGCCATTCAGATTGAGAACCTTTACCCCTCCGCCGGTGCGCGAAAGAAAGCGGATGCCTTCGACCGGTACGCGGATCGATTGCCCGCCTGAAGTGACCAGCATGATCTGGTCAGCGATCTCGACCCGAAAGCTCGCGACCAATGGGCCGCCGCGACGTGCGTTGTCGGTGGCGCGCACGCCCTGACCGCCGCGACCGGTCACGCGGTAGTCGAAGCTTGACGTCAGCTTGCCCAAACCACCGGCGGTAATGGTCAGGATCAGGTCCTCCGAAGCCGACATCTGAGCATAGCGTTCGGGGCTAAGCTGCCCGATCTCGGTTCCGTTCTCTTCTTCTTCGGATTCAGCCTCCAGGTCTTCGGGCGCGCCGGCCATAAGCCGCCGCTGGCGCAGGTAAGCGGCGCGTTCCTCGGGCGTTGCTTCGAAATGGCGGATCACCGCCATCGAGACCACGCGGTCGCCATCGGCCAGGCGGATACCGCGAACGCCGGTCGAATCGCGGCCCTTGAAGACGCGCACATCGGTCGTGGGGAAGCGGATGGCGCGACCCATCGCGGTGACCATCATCACGTCCTCACCTTCGTCGCAAATGCGAGCGTTGACGAGGCTCACACCCTCGGGCAGGCGCATGGCAATCTTGCCGTTGCGCATGACGTTGGTGAAATCGGAGAGCGCGTTGCGGCGGACCGCGCCTTCGGAAGTGGCAAACACGATCTGCAGCTTGTCCCAGTCATCCTCGGGGGCATCGACGGGCATTAGGGCGGCGACGCTGATCCCGCCGGCGATCGGCAGGATGTTGATAACCGCTTTCCCCCGAGCGTTGCGCCCGCCCAGCGGCAGGCGCCAGCACTTGAGCTTGTAGACCATCCCGTCGGTGGTGAAGAAAAGCAAATGCGTGTGGGTGTTCGCCACGAAGAGCGTGGTGACAACGTCGTCTTCCTTGGTGGCCATCGAGGAAAGCCCCTTGCCGCCGCGTCGCTGCGAGCGGAATTCGGCGAGCGGGGTGCGCTTGATGTAGCCGGACTGCGTGATGGTCACCACCATGTCCTCGCGCTCGATGAGGTCCTCGTCCTCCATGTCACCGGCCCAGTCGACGATCTCGGTCCGGCGGGGCACGGCGAAGAGGCTTTTGATTTCTCGCAGCTCGTCAGAGATGATCGCCATGATGCGGGCGCGCGAGCGTAGGATGTCGAGATAGTCGCGGATCTTGGTGGCGAGTTCCTCGAGCTCGTCGGTGACCTCCTTCACGCCCATCGCGGTCAGGCGTTGCAGGCGCAAATCGAGGATGGCGCGGGCCTGGATTTCGCTGAGGTTGTAGGTGCCGTCGTCGTTCATCGTGTGGCTCGGGTCGTCGATCAGCCGGATGTAGGGGGCGATGTCCTCGGCCGGCCAGCGGCGAGTCATCAGCTTCTCGCGCGCCTCGGCGGGGTCGGCCGAGGCACGGATGGTGGCAACGACCTCATCGACGTTCGAGACCGCGACGGCCAGGCCGCAGAGCACATGGCTGCGCTCGCGCGCCTTGTTCAGCTCATACGCGGTGCGGCGGGTGACGACCTCTTCGCGGAAGCTGACGAAGTGGGTGAGGAAATCGCGCAGGGTCAGCTGCTCGGGACGGCCGCCGTTGAGTGCCAGCATGTTGCAGCCGAAGGAGGTCTGCATGGGGGTAAAGCGGAAGAGCTGGTTCAGCACCACATCGGGCGTCGCATCGCGCTTGAGTTCGACCACGACACGGACGCCGACGCGGTCGGATTCGTCAGCGACATGGGCTATGCCGTCTATCTTCTTCTCGCGCACCGCGTCGGCGATGCGCTCGACCATCGTGGACTTGTTCACCTGGTAGGGGATCTCGTCGACGATAATCGCGTAGCGGTCCTTGCGCACCTCCTCGATATGGGTGCGCGCGCGGATGACGACCGAGCCGCGCCCCTCCAGATACGCCTTGCGCGCGCCCGACCGGCCGAGGATCAGCGCCCCGGTGGGAAAGTCCGGGGCGGGGACATGCGCCATCAGGTCTTCGCTCGACAGATCCGGGTTCTCGATCAGCGCCAGCGTGGCGTCGACCACCTCACCCAGATTATGCGGGGGGATATTGGTTGCCATGCCGACGGCAATGCCGCCGGCACCGTTGACCAACATGTTCGGAAACCGTGCCGGTAGGACTGTGGGTTCGCGGTCCTTGCCGTCGTAGTTGTCCTGAAAGTTGACTGTGTCCTTTTCGATATCGGCAAGCAGGAAATTCGCTGGCCGGTCCATGCGCACTTCAGTATAGCGCATTGCCGCGGCAGTATCGCCATCCATCGAGCCGAAGTTGCCTTGCCCGTCCAGCAGCTTGAGCGACATCGAAAAGGGCTGGGCCATGCGCACCAGTGCGTCGTAAATCGCGCTGTCGCCATGCGGGTGGTACTTGCCCATCGTGTCACCGACGGCACGGGCGGACTTACGGTAGGACTTGTCGTGCGTGTTGCCGGATTCGTGCATCGCGAAAAGGATGCGGCGATGCACAGGCTTCAGCCCGTCGCGCAGGTCGGGGATGGCGCGGGAGACGATCACGCTCATCGCGTAATCAAGGTAGGAGGCGCGCATTTCGGCGGTGATCGAGACAGAGGGCCCGGAGGGTTTTTTCGCTTCGGTGTCGTCTGGATTGTCGGGGGTGTCAGTCACCGGCGCCTCGCTGCGTAAGAACCGCTAGATTTTGTTGACCGGCTTATAGCAAGACCCAAAGGGCAGGCGCAATGCCAGGCCCGATTGGGCTGACCTGGGTCAATGTTCAGGACCGAAAGTTGCTGCTAGACTGACACGCAAACAGTCAACTGGAGGAATCATGTATCGCAACATTCTGGTCCCCGTCGCCTACGAGGCCGGGCACGATGCCAAGAAGGAACTCGACGCGGCGCGCAAGTTGGCCGATCCGGGCGCGCTGATTACGTTGCTGCATGTGATGGACCCCGTGCCCTTCTTCGCCATCGACTACATGCCCGAAGGCTACCGTGACGAATTGACACGCGCCATCGAAGCGGATTTGCAACGGCTCGCCGACACTTTGCAAAATGGTGCCGTGGCTGTGATCGAAGGGGATGCGCCGCGCGAAATCATCGATTGGGCCGAAGCCAATCGCGCCGATTGCATCGTTCTGGCCACGCACAGAACCGACACGTCGCTTTACGGCTCGACGGCTGCGCGCGTCGTGCGCTATGCGTCCTGCGCGGTGCACCTGTTGCGGTGAAGGAGAGCGGTATGACGGCAAAACGGGTCGCGATTCTGGGTGCGTCGGGCTACACGGGCGCGGAACTCGTGCGCCTGATCGCCACGCATCCCAGGTTCGAGATAGCGGCTCTTACGGGTGAGCGAAAGGCCGGCCAGTCGATGGCGTCGGTCTTTCCCTTCTTACGCCATCTGGACCTGCCGGAACTGACCCGGATCGAGGATATCGACACATCCACTTTCGATCTGGCGCTTTGCGCGCTGCCGCACGCGACCAGCCAGGCGGTAATCGCAGAACTGCCGCGCGAACTGCGCATCATCGACCTGTCGGCCGATTTCCGACTGCGCGATCCCGTCGACTATGAGACTTGGTATGGCAAACCGCACGCCGCGCCCGATCTTCAGGGCGAGGCGGTTTACGGACTGACCGAGTTCTACCGTGACGAAATCCGCGGTGCGCGTCTGGTGGCGGGGACTGGATGCAACGCGGCCACCGGGCTTTACGCGCTCTTGCCCCTGGTTGCGGCGGGGGCCATCGACCCGGATGAGATCATCCTCGATCTGAAATGCGGTGTTTCGGGCGC
>SLKW01000276.1 GCA_007134405.1 Paracoccaceae bacterium | reverse complement strand
CGTATGGCAGGCGTATGGCAGTTTGCCCGAAAACGGGCCGATTTCGGCGCGGATGGAGGATCCGACGCAACGTTCGGTGAGCGGCGAAACGCAACGCTTCGGGCCGTCCGGCGCCCCGTTTTGGCGACAAGGCCAGGTTCAGGGGCCCGATAAGGCCGGTTTGGCGCCGGGGCCGTCGCGCGGTCCCGACCCTTGGGGGTGGGGGCGGCGCCTAGCCCAAGGGCGGCAAAGCCGCCTGTCGGTGGCTCGATCGCGGGTGCATGGGTCGTTGTGCGGGGGCGCGCGGTGCTGGCGTCAGAACAGCGCGGCGATCACCATGGCAAGCGTTGCGAACCAGCCCACCGCCCAGATGATCGAGCGTCCGGGCGACCAACCCAGGATATAGGCGGGCACGTAGACCACCCGCGCGGCCAGGTAAGCCCAGGCGCAGAACGCGGTGAAGCCGCCGGAATTGCCCGAGAGCGTCACCACCACGACCGCGATGGTAAACAGCGTCAGCCCCTCGAAATGGTTCTGCAGCGCCCGTTCCAGCCTTCCGGCAACGCCTGTGAGCGACCGATCCTTGTCGCGCGGCGAGGTCGAATAGCCGAGCCCCACCTGCGCGTTGGCCGCGATCGAGAAGATGACGTACTGCCCGAACTGCACGAGCGCCGCCAGGGCGAGGACGAGAAGTTCCGGGGTGAGGGAGAGTTCGGCGGTCATGCGGCCTCCAAAGCGGATGCGATCGCGCGGGCACGGGTGTCGAAATCGATGCCGCGCGCCGAGGGGTGCAGCGTCTCGACGGCGGCGACGCCGGACTGGCGCAGCGTGCGCGCGGCATCGGCGCCCAGGGCAACCGGACGCCGGCCCATCAGCTCGAACCGGCCGACAGCATCGAAGGCGGCGCGACAGGCGCTTGCTGCAAGCGGATGGGACCGGCGCGGCGGCAGAAGGCAGAAGATCGTGGTGATGTAGATGTCGCCGCGCTGCAGGCCCAGAAGCGCCAGGGCCCGGTCAAGGACGCGGTTGTAGACCATCCCGGGCAGGTAGCCGCGCCCCGCCAGCCGGGGTCCGGCGCGGCGCGCGGTGGGCGCGTCGAGCCAGTCCTTGCTGATCAGCATGGGCCCGGCCAGGTTGCCCGAGCTTTGCTGGATGGGAATGACCCAGGGCCCGTCCTGGCCGACATCGGCGAGCGAGGCGTAGCCGGGCAAGGCGAAGCCGCGCCGGCGGCGCACGGCCTCGCGATATGCCGCGGGCCGGTCCACCGGATCAGAGATCCATCAAGAGCCGCCGCGGATCCTCCAGCGCGTCCTTGACGCGGACGAGGAAGGTCACCGCACCCTTTCCGTCCACGATCCGGTGGTCGTAGCTCAACGCCAGGTACATCATCGGCCGGATGACGATCTGGCCCTTGACCACCATCGGCCGCTCCTGGATCTTGTGCATGCCCAGGATGCCCGATTGCGGCGGGTTCAGGATCGGCGAGGACATGAGCGAGCCGTAGACGCCGCCATTCGAGATGGTGAAGCTGCCGCCCTGCATCTCGGCCATCGAGAGCTTGCCGTCACGGGCGCGGGCGCCCAGTTCGCCGATCCTCTTCTCGATCGCGGCGAAACCCATCTGGTCGGCGTCGCGCACGACCGGCACCACCAGGCCCGTCGGCGTGCCGACCGCGACGCCCATATGGACGTAGTTCTTGTAGACGATGTCCTGGCCGTCGATCTCGGCATTGACCTCGGGCACTTCCTTGAGCGCGTGGCAGCAGGCCTTCACGAAGAAGGACATGAAGCCCATCTTGACCCCGTGCTTCTTCTCGAAGGCGTCCTTGTAGGTGTTGCGCAGCTCCATCACGCTGGACATGTCCACCTCGTTGTAGGTGGTCAGCATGGCGGCGGTGTTCTGCGCATCCTTGAGGCGCCGGGCGATGGTGGCGCGCAGGCGGGTCATCTTCACCCGTTCCTCGCGCGCGGCATCCTCGGCATGGACCGGCCCGCGCGGCGGCGACGACGGGGCAGCGGAGGGGGCGGGCACGGCCGGCGCAGCCGCCGGGGCCGCCTCCGCTGCCGCGATCGCCTTCTGGACATCCTCCTTCATCACCCGCCCGTCGCGGCCCGACCCGGTGACCTGGTCGCGGGAGATCCCCTTTTCCGCCATGAGCTTCTTGGCCGAGGGCGCATCCTCGACATCGCCGCGCCCGGAGGCCTGCGCGCCGCCCTCCGGCGCGTCGGGTTTCGTCTCGACGCGTGCCTCGCCCTCTGCCGCGCCGGGCTTCGCGGCCACCGCGCCGCCGATCACCGCCAGGTCGCCGCCGGCCGCGACCGTGGCGCCCGCCTCGGCCAGGATCTGGCTCAGCACGCCCGCCGTCGGCGCCGGCACCTCGACCGAGACCTTGTCGGTCTCGAGCTCGCACAGCATCTCGTCCTGCGCGACCGTCTCGCCGACCTGCTTGAACCAGGTCGCGACCGTCGCCTCCGAGACGCTTTCGCCCAGCGCCGGGACCTTGACGGTGACCGACTTGCCGTCGTCCTTGGCCCCGCCCGCGTCCGGCGCGCCCTTGCCGCCCGCCTCGGGCTGACTGGCCTCGGCGCTCTTGCGCGGCTCCGGCGTCTCGGGCCCGGCCTGGCCTTCCTCGGCGATCATGGCCAGAAGCGCATCGACGCCCACGGTCTCGCCCTCGGCGGCGACGATTTCCGCCAGCACGCCGCCCGCGGGCGCCGGCACCTCGACGGTCACCTTGTCGGTCTCGAGCTCGCACAGCATCTCGTCGGCGGCGACGGCGTCGCCGGGTTTCTTGAACCAGGTGGCAATGGTCGCCTCCGAGACGCTTTCGCCCAGGGTCGGTACACGGACTTCGATGCTCATTCGTCAGTTCCCCTCAAGAGTCAGCGCTTCATCCACGAGCGCGTCCTGTTGTGCCTTGTGCCGCGACGCCAGCCCCGTGGCCGGCGAGGCCGAGGCGTTCCGCCCGACATAGCGCGGGCGCACATGCTCGGCGCCGATATTGTTCAGCACGTATTCCAGATTGGGTTCGATGAAGGTCCAGGCGCCCTGGTTCTTCGGCTCTTCCTGGCACCAGATCATCTCGGCCGACTTGAACCGCGCGAGTTCCTGCCGCAGCGACTGGCTGGGCAACGGATAGAGCTGCTCGACCCGCAGCAGGTAGACGTCGTCGATGCCGCGCTTGTCGCGTTCGGCCAACAGGTCGAAATAGACCTTGCCCGAACACATCACCACGCGCCGGATCTGGTCGTCGGGCTTCAGCTGGGTGTCCGAATTGCCCTTCTCGGCATCGTCCCACAGCACCCGGTGGAAGGTCGATCCATCGGTGAAATCCTCGGCCCGGTTGATGCAGAGCGGATGGCGCAAAAGCGATTTCGGCGTCATCAGGATCAGCGGCTTGCGGAAATCGCGGTGCATCTGCCGGCGCAGGATGTGAAAATAGTTCGCCGGCGTCGAGCAGTTGGCCACGATCCAGTTCTCTTCGGCCGAATTCTGCAGGAACCGCTCCAACCGCGCCGAGGAATGCTCGGGCCCCTGCCCTTCGAAGCCGTGCGGCAGGAGGCAGACGAGCCCCGACATGCGAAGCCATTTCGACTCGCCCGAACTGATGAACTGGTCGAACATGATCTGCGCGCCGTTGGCGAAGTCGCCGAACTGCGCCTCCCACATGACGAGCGCATTGGGTTCGGCGAGCGAATAGCCGTATTCGAACCCGAGCACCGCGTATTCCGACAGCATCGAATCGATGACCTCGTAGCGCGCCTGGCCCGCCCGGATGTGATTGAGCGGGTAGTAACGCTCCTCGGTCGTCTGGTCGACGAGTGCGGAATGGCGCTGGCTGAACGTGCCGCGGGCGCTGTCCTGCCCCGAAAGCCGAACCGGGAAGCCTTCGAGGAGGAGCGATCCAAAGGCCATCGCTTCGGCGGTGGCCCAGTCGAAACCCTCGCCCGTGTCGAACATCTTCTTTTTCGAGGCGAGTTGGCGCCCCACCGTGCGGTGCAGGTCGAAATCATTGGGATGACGGGTGAGCGCCTGGCCGATCTCGGTCAGGGTCTCGGTCGAGATCCAGGTCTGGCCGCGCTGGTAGCTGTCGCCCTCCTTCGGCTTCATCGCCTTCCAGCGGCCGTCGAGCCAGTCGGCCTTGTTCGGGCGGTATTCCTTGCCGGCCTCGAATTCCGCGTTCAGATGGGCCTGAAAGGCGGCCTTCATGTCGTCGATTTCGCCTTCGGGGATCAACCCGTCCTCGACCAGCCGCTCGGTATAAAGCTGCAGGGTCGTCTTGTGCCGCTTGATGCGATTGTACATCTGCGGGTTGGTGAACATCGGCTCGTCGCCTTCGTTATGGCCGAAGCGACGGTAGCAGAAGACGTCGATCACCACATCCTTGCCGAACTGCTGACGATACTCGGTCGCGACCTTGGCGGCGTGGACGACGGCTTCGGGATCATCGCCATTCACGTGAAAGATCGGCGCCTCGACCATCAGCGCGATGTCTGTGGGATAGGGGCTGGAGCGGCTGAAATGCGGCGCGGTGGTGAAGCCGATCTGGTTGTTGACGACGATGTGGATCGTACCGCCGGTCCGATGGCCACGCAGACCCGAAAGACCGAAGCCCTCGGCGACCACGCCCTGTCCGGCGAACGCGGCATCGCCATGCAGCAATACTGCCAGTACGGCGCGCCGGTCGGTGTCGTTCAACTGGTCCTGCTTTGCGCGTACCTTGCCCAGAACGACGGGATTGACCGCCTCGAGATGCGACGGGTTCGCCGTCAGCGAAAGGTGGACGATGTTGCCGTCGAATTCGCGGTCGGAGGACGCGCCGAGGTGGTATTTCACGTCGCCCGACCCATCGACATCCTCGGGCTTGAAGCTGCCGCCCTGGAACTCGTTGAAGATCGCACGGTAGGGCTTGCCCATCACGTTCGCAAGGACCGAAAGGCGCCCGCGGTGCGGCATGCCGATGGCGATCTCGCGCACGCCGAGCGCGCCACCGCGCTTGATGATCTGCTCCATCGCCGGGATCACAGCCTCACCGCCGTCAAGGCCGAAGCGCTTGGTCCCCATGTACTTGACATGCAGGAACTTCTCGAACCCCTCCGCTTCCACGAGCTTGTCGAGGATCGCGCGGCGGCCGCGGCGGGTGAAGGCGATTTCCTTGCCGTAGCCTTCGATCCGCTCCTTGAGCCAGGCGGCCTGTTCGGGGTCGGAAATATGCATGAACTGCAGCGCGAAGGTGCCGCAATAGGTCCGCTTGAGTATGTCGAGGATCTGCCGGAGCGTGGCGACCTCGAGGCCGAGCACGTTGTCGATGAAGATCGGCCGGTCGTAATCGGCCTCGGTGAAGCCATAGGATTTGGGGTCGAGTTCCGGATGCGGGGTCTGTTCGCGCATGCCCAGCGGATCCAGATCGGCAACCAGATGGCCCCGGATGCGGTGGGCGCGGATGATCATCAGCGCCCGCAGACTGTCGACGACGGCGCGCTGGATCTGGTCGTCGGTCAATTCGACGCCCGCATCCTGCGCCTTGGCGCGGATCTTCTCGCCCGCCGCCTTTGCCTCGGCCGAAACCGGCCACTCACCGGTCAGAGCCGCCGTCAGGTCATCCGCAGGTACGGGCGGCCAGTCCGGCCGCGACCAGCTCGGCCCCTGGGCCTGGCGGGTCGCATCGACCGGATCGTCGCCCACGGTGCGGAAGAAGGTCGCCCATTGCGCATCGACGCTGTCGGGGTTCTGCACGTATCGCGCGTGCATCTGGTCGATGTATTCGGCGTTCGCCCCTTGCAGGAAGCTGGAAGCGTGAAACTGGTCGTTCGGGGAGTGTTCGGTCATCGCCGCACCTGTGGATATCTGGCCCTTGCGGGCCGGTAGGGGCCAGAGGCCCCGGTCTGGATCAGCCCGCGTCGATCGCCTGCTTGACGGCCTCGCCCAGCGTCGCGGGGCTGTCGGCCACCACGATCCCGGCGCGGCGCATCGCCTCGATCTTCGATTCCGCATCGCCCTTGCCGCCGGCAACGATGGCGCCGGCATGGCCCATGCGTCTGCCCGGAGGCGCCGTACGCCCGGCGATGAAACCTGCGACCGGCTTCCAGCGGCCCTTCTTTCTCTGATCGGCCAGGAACTCCGCCGCCTCCTCCTCGGCGGTACCGCCGATTTCGCCGATCATGATGATCGAGGTCGTCTCGTCATCATCGAGGAACATGTCGAGCACGTCGATATGCTCGGTGCCCTTGATCGGGTCGCCGCCGATGCCCACGGCGGTCGACTGGCCCAGCCCCATGTCTGTCGTCTGCTTGACCGCCTCGTAGGTCAGCGTGCCCGAGCGGCTGACGACGCCGACCGAACCGCGGGTGTGGATATGGCCCGGCATGATGCCGATCTTGCAGGCATCGGGGGTGATGACGCCGGGGCAATTGGGACCGATCAGACGGCTTTTCGAGCCTTCGAGCGCCCGCTTGACCTTCATCATGTCCAGCACCGGGATCCCCTCGGTGATGCAGACGATCAGTTCCATCTCCGCGTCGATCGCCTCGAGGATCGAATCGGCGGCAAAGGGCGGCGGGACGTAGATCGCGCTCGCATTCGCGCCGGTCTTTGCCTTCGCTTCGTGCACCGAGTTGAAGACCGGAAGATCCAGATGCGACTGGCCGCCCTTGCCCGGCGTCACGCCGCCGACCATCTGCGTGCCGTAGGCGATGGCCTGTTCCGAGTGGAAGGTGCCCTGCGAGCCGGTGAAGCCCTGGCAGATGACCTTGGTGTTCTTGTCGACGAGAATGGCCATGCCGCTTACCCCTTCACCGCTTTGACGATCTTCTCGGCCGCGTCCGACAGGTTGTCGGCGGCGATCACGTTCAGGCCCGATTCATTGATGATCTTCTTGCCCAGGTCCACGTTGGTTCCTTCCAGACGCACGACCAGCGGCACCTCCAGGCCCACCTCCTTCACCGCGGCGATGACGCCCTCGGCGATGATGTCGCAGCGCATGATGCCGCCGAAGATGTTCACCAGGATCCCCTTCACGTTGGGATCGGAGGTGATGATCTTGAAGGCCTCGGTCACCTTCTCCTTGCTGGCGCCACCGCCGACATCAAGGAAGTTCGCGGGCTCGGCGCCGTAGAGCTTGATGATGTCCATCGTCGCCATCGCCAGCCCGGCGCCGTTCACCATGCAGCCGATCTCGCCGTCGAGCGCGATGTAGTTGAGATCGAACTTCGATGCGGCGAGTTCCTTCGAGTCCTCCTCGGTCTCGTCGCGCAGCGCGAGGATTTCCGACTGGCGGTAAAGCGCGTTCGAATCGAAGCCCATCTTGGCGTCGAGGCATTTCAGGTCACCGTCGGTGGTGACGATCAGCGGGTTGATCTCGACCATCTCGGCGTCACGCTCGACGAACAGCCTGTAGAGCTTGCCGACCAGATCGACGCATTGCTTGACCTGCTTGCCCTCCAGCCCGAGGGCAAAGGCCACGCGGCGGCCGTGAAAGCCGGAGATGCCGGTTGCGGGGTCGATGGTGAAGCTGAGGATCTTTTCGGGAGTCTCGGCGGCGACCTCCTCGATGTCCATGCCGCCCTCCGTCGAGCAGACGAAGGAAATGCGGCTCGACGCGCGGTCGACGAGCACGGCGAGATAGAGCTCTCGCTCGATATCCGAGCCATCCTCGATATAAATGCGGTTCACCTGCTTGCCGGCCGGGCCGGTCTGATGGGTGACCAGCGTGCGGCCCAGCATCGCGTTGGCGTGTTCGGCCGCTTCCTCGACCGAGTGGGCGAGGCGGACGCCGCCCTTTTCGCCGGCAGAGGCTTCCTTGAAGCTGCCCTTGCCGCGCCCACCGGCGTGAATCTGCGCCTTGACGACCCAGAGCGGCCCGTCCAGTTCGCCCGCTGCCGATTTCGCTTCTTCGGCGCGGAAAACGATTCGCCCGTCCGAGACCGGAACCCCATAGCTGCGAAGCAAGCCCTTCGCCTGATATTCGTGGATGTTCACGTCGACTGTCCCCGTCTGCTGCGTTTAATCACTGCTAATTGCAAAAAAACGCGGCGTCGGAAAGAAAAATTCGCGG